>NZKY01000089.1 GCA_002694035.1 Opitutia bacterium | reverse complement strand
AACATCGTGAGTGGCTTCATCACCGTCGATATAGTATGCTGGTTTCAGACCGTCTTTTTCAGATCTGGCATTACACCATTTTATTACTTCCCAGAAGGTTACATTAGTACGAGGAGAAGCATTTGAGTCTGGAGCAAGGGGTAACCCAGTGTAATTATTTCCCAGTGCCCATTGTGTGACACTGTTCCATTTGTCATTGGTAACTTCTATTGGATCGACACGGATTTGGGAATTAATTTTTCCTTGCTGAAAGTAATTCGATTTGTCCATCCATTTATAATTCTGTGTATCATTGTCCCATTCCCAGAGCCATAATGAGTCCATAAAAACGGTTTTCATAGATGAGTCTGCATGACCTGATCCGCTGCCTCCATTATTTCCACTGCTACCCGAGCCATTGTAGCCGGATGGTTGATCTCCATAAGTAGCAATTACACGAATCCTCCCTTGACTTGTTATCTGATTATTCCAGTCAGATTCTGCGTTCCAAGTCGCCGTTTTAGATCCAGCAGTGACGTTTGCGTCAATATCACCGGATACATCCATACACCTAACTGGGAAGTTAAGCCCCCCATCGGGACTGAACCACATTTCAACAAAAGCCGTTTGACCAGCATCAAGAGTGAGCGTGTAATTGATATCAACCAACTTAGTGCCTGGTCTTTGCACAGGCACACTGCTAAGTGAAACAAGGGGTGGTGCCGCATGTGCGAAAAAAGCAGTAGTGTAGGCGATTAGGGACAAGAGGAGAGTTCTTGTTTTCATGATGAATGATGTATGGTTGTTATAAGTAAATATAAAAGGGCTAAATTATGTTAGCTTAAAAGTTAAAAAAAATACATTAAAATTTTTCCTAGAATTTATTTCTTTCAAAGCTCGAAGCTTGCGATGAAATCAAGACGAGTCATAATAATACTGTTATGAATTTAATGAAAGCCCGTTTTAAATACACATTAATAGTTTTTTCTTTGTTTCCTTTATCTTTAATTAAAGGAAAGGACTTAACGATTTGGATAAGCTCCTATCAGGATCAGGTTTATTATGAAGAGATGGGTAAATTGTATGCAGAAACAAGTGGTAAAAAAATCTCTTTATCCGTTAAATCGTACGGATTTCGTGAAATGCCAGATAAACTAGGTGTTGCATTCCGTTCTGGTCAGGGTATCCCCGACCTAGTTCAATTGGATGAGACTTTTTTTGGAGTCTTTCTAAATGATAAATCTCCATTCATGGATCTGACTAAAAAAGTCAATGAGTCAGGGTTGGCAAAAGATTTACACCCTAGGAGGTTGGAAGTCTTTACCTACAAAAATAAAATATTGGGGGTTCCTCAATCTTTGAGTGCAATGGTTCTATATTACCGGAAGGATTTATTTAAAGAATTTGATATCAAGCCTGAAGACTTAAAGACATGGAAAGATTTTGCTGATGTTGGTCGTGAGTTGCAGAGTGATCATGGTCAACGATTTATGGCACTAGACGGCACCTTGTTTGATGTCTTGCTTAGACAAAAAGGTACTGATTTATTTAATAAGAAGGGAAATTTTTTACCGGACGAAGAAAAAGCCCTTCAAATACTAGAGGAATTTGCAGAAATGTCCGCATCTCAAGTTGCGGTAATGCCAGATCGTGGATCTATTTTTGATCCAGTTTTTTTTAGTGGTGACCTGGAAACTGGTGAGGTTTTGTGTGTGCCGGGTGCAGATTGGTATGGACTTGATCTATTTCAGCAGTTTGCACCTGCCATGGCGGGACTATGGGGGATGATGCCATTGCCCACTTGGAGAAATGAAAAGGGTGAATTAGGACCAAGGACTGCTACATTTGCCGGACAGGGACTCATGATTTGTGAGAAGAGCAAAAATAAGAAAGAAGCTTGGGGTTTTATTGAATTTGTAATGAAGAACAAAGAGGCCAATGCGGAAAGGTTTCTTCAGGGAAACAGTTTTCCTGCCTATAAACCATCTTGGAAAGACGACAGGCTCTTAGCGAAACATGAGTATTTCGACCAGTCGATTGGCAAATTACTTGTAAAATTAGCGGATGAAATTCCACCAGTAGTGGTCGATCCGCGAAGACCGCAGGCTATTTTCTTAATGCAGGAAAATTATTTCGGTTCTGTAATGTTTGGTGCCCTTTCTGCAAAGGAGGCATTGAAACAATACAAAGAAGCAATGAATAACAGTCCGGGTAATCGCTAGTTAATAGTTTTATTTTGTGGGTAGCAAGAAGCCAGATACTCTCTCCCTAATCTTCTTGTTGTTTCCTTTTTTTGGAATTTGGATCATATTTTGGTGTATTCCCATATTTATGGGATTTGATCTTGCGTTCCAGAATCCTGAGAGAAGTGTTTCTCACTGGAATGATCTCGAAATAAAGGGCAGTTCTTACATAAAGCCATCATTTTCATGGCTAGATAATAAGATTACGGAAGATGATTCTGAACAAGATTCAAAATATGTAGGATTTGATAATTTTAAGGATGTATTAAACGATCCAAAATTTTACAAAGCGATCCAAAATACTTTTTTTTATGTTCTTGGTTCATTACTTCTTATTCTACCCATTGCTTTTTTGTTATCCGTATCGCTTTTTCAATTCTCCAGATTGTTTAGAGGGTTTTTCGTATTTTCTCTAATGATTCCAGGACTTGCTCTCCCAGGTGTTCTTTCCACCCTTTTTTATCTTTTTTTTCATGGGAAAATGGGTGCATTGAATCAGTATATTGTTATGCCTCTTGGCTTTGATCCAATCAATTGGATGATGGATCCGGATTTTATATTGCCTTCACTCATTTTTCAGTCTGTTTGGAGATGGACTGGATTGGTAACACTATTTTTTCTATGTGGAATAGAGGCGATTCCACGATGGCAATTTGAAATTGCTAAGATTGAGGGGATTGGACGATTGACAAAATTAGCTCAGATTTATTTGCCAAATTTGTGGCATTTGGGAGTATTTGCTGCGGTTTTTTTAATTGTGGACGGCTTTGCATCTTTTTCTGGTGCCTATAATCTACTTGGAGGTTCCGGAGGAATTATGGACGCAGGACTTTTATTGGTGACTTATGTCTATCAGGTTGCATTTCCAGGTGGGTCTGGACAATTTAATTTCCCGGGTGCAGCTGCGATGAGTCTTCTTGTTGTTCCAGCAACCGCACTTTTTCTTTTTATCCTTTTACAAAGTAGGCAGAGATTGTGGGCAAGATGATAAGATTTTTTAGTTTTGCCTTCCTTTGCTTTTTTGCATTGGTCTGCCTTTATCCTTTTGCATGGATGTTTTTTTCAACCTTTAAAACGAATCGAGAAATTTATCAACCAACCACATTTTTTCCCCAGAGTTATGAATGGGATGCATTTTATTTATTGTTAACAGGTCAAACTATTCCTTTTGTAGAATATTTTTTAAATTCGTTGATGTTTTCAGGGATGCAGTCATTTTTAGCTACGGTGGTATGTTCCGCTGCTGGTTTTGTTTTTGCCAAATATTCTTTTAGGTGGAGTGGTTTTCTATTCGGCATTGCCATTCTTGTTATTCTTATACCAAAGCAAGCCATGGCAGTTCCACTTTTTGATTGGATGCTCTGGCTTGGACTGAAGGGTAGTGGATGGTCGATGGTCTTGCCTGGGATTGCAAGTGGTCTGGGCATTGTTTTCTTCAGGCAAGTTTTTTTAAAAATTCCTGATGATCTGATTGATTTAGCAAAGGTTGAAGGATATTCGACGGCGAAAATTTGCTGGTTACTTTACCCATTAATTTTGCCAGCCCTAATGACTTATGGGCTTTTGCATTTTATTTTAAGCTGGCAGGAACATCTTATACCACTTCTTCTTTTGGATGATAATAATCTAACACTACCCATAGCTCTTTCGAAGCTTCGTGATGTTAGTCACCGAATACCCGAATCAGTGGGGATGGCAGCCGCCGTACTCTCTATTTTATCCACAGTCCTTATCTTTGGTATTTGTTTCCGCAAAATGAAAACTGCTTTAACAAATCTATCCTTAAACTAAATTCGACTCCCATTTTCAAAATCAAAAAAGTGTGCTTTTTCCCAGTTTGGACATAGAAAATATTTTTTGCCTTCCTTAAATTGGTTTTGGTCAGTTTTCATTGTAAGAGAGATATTATCTAGTGCTAAATTTAGGATTTTCATATCGCCCAAATTCTCAATTCGAACTAGTTTGACTGGGAAGGAATTAGAAAAAGGTTCTTCCTTAATGTTCCAATCTTCAGAGCGAAACCCAAGTTGAACTTTTCTGTTCATGTTTTCAATCTCAGGGGGTAAGGGTATTCCTATTGACTCATTGATTTCAAAAACATTTTTCTCTTTCGAGAATGAACCTGTGAATAAGTTAATGGTTGGAAAACCAAAGAATTTAGCAACAAATCGATTAGCTGGTTTTTGATATATTTCCTCGGGTGTTCCGATTTGCATAATTTTTCCATGATTCATTACACAAATCCGTTGTCCAAGTGTCATGGCTTCTATTTGGTCATGAGTAACAAATAATGAGGTTCTATTGTATTCTTTGTGTAATTCGGCTAATTCTTTTCGCATATCTGTTCTAAGATTTGCATCTAAATTGCTTAATGGTTCATCAAATAGATGAATGGATGGATTGCGAATAAGAAGGCGACCTAGAGCGACCCGTTGTTTTTGTCCTCCTGAAAGTTGATTTGGTTTTCTTTCCAATAAATTTAAGAGACCGAGTTTTTTAGAGACCGCCTCGACTTTTTCTTGGATTATGTTGTGATCCGTAGATTTTGCTTTGAGTCCAAATGTTAAATTTTTAAAAATATTAAGATGTGGGAAAAGGGCGTAATTTTGAAAAACCATTCCCAAATCCCTGTCTTTGGGTGCTAGTTTTGTAACTTCTTTTTCATCTATTTTTATTGAGCCATTAGAAGGTTCATTCAGTCCCGCAATGATACGAAGTAAAGTAGTTTTACCACATCCTGAAGGGCCCACTAAAACAAGAAATTCTCCCTTATCTATCTGAAGATTAATTTCGCTTAAAGCTTTCGTTCCGTTAGGGAATACTTTGGAAAGGTTTTCAATTAAGATTGCGGACATTATTAGGTAATTTTGTTTATGATCGCATTTTCTTAAAGCAAAAAGGGAGTGAGATTGTCGCTTGAGGAAAAAAAAGTAAAAGGTAAGATGAATTATGTGAGATTAAGAATCTTCCTAAGTTTTTATATTTTATTGATTTCTCTTATTTTTCAATCCTGCAACTTGGATGTTAAAAATAATGATAAACCTCTCCCCCTTGCCAAGAAGGAAAACCTGGATAGTCTGATTTCAGAATGTTTAGTTTGCCATAGCAATAAAGAGGCCCAAAGGGGTCCTGTGATTCATGGAATGGAGAGATGGTATCTCATAGATCAATTAGAAAAATTTAAATCCGGTGTGAGAGGCAAACGCCCATCTAATAGATCTGAATATTTAATGGGCGTAGGAGCAAGGAAGATAGAGAATGATTATCAGCTTGCATTTTTAGCCAACTGGTTTGCCGAGCAAAACCCATTACCTGCAATACGAACTGTGCAAGGTAATATTGAAGAAGGAAAAGAATTTTATCTTCAACGATGTTCATCCTGCCACGGAGAAAATGGACAAGGCAATCGACTTGTCAATGCACCATCCTTGCAACGCCTAGAAGGTTGGTATTTTTTGGAACAAATGAGGAAATTTCGAACTGGTGAAAGGGGTTATCACCCAAGTGACCTGGGTGGTCAGGCGATGGCTGCTGCTTCCAAAGAAATTTCCGATCGGAATTTAAAGAATGTTGTTGCTTATTCAGTCAGTACTTTTGGACCAAAGGAAGAAATTTCTAATCGAGAAAAATATTCACCTAAAAAATCAAAAAAACCATTTTAGTTTAAACACCGTGTTTTTCTCTAATTGCCTGGAGCCTTTCGGGGGTGCCTATGTCGTCCCATTCTCCATCGTGTAAAATTCCAGCTACCCGGTTTTGTGAAATTGCATTTTTAAGCCGCGGAACAATTGAAAATTTTTCTACTTTTGCTCCTTCGAGGATTGATGGATTATAAAGTGCTACCCCGGCGTATAGAAAATTAGGAGATTCAGATTCTTTTACCCGATTGTCCTGTAGATTAAAATCGCCATGCTCTCGCCATTTCGGTTTGTTGACTAAAAATAGTAAGGCCTGATCATTTTCACTCAGCGATTGAGGAATTGTTGAAAAATTAAGGTCACACCAAACATCCCCATTGACTAATAGAAAGGTCTCCTTTCCTAACAGGGGTAAAGCTTTTGTCATTCCTCCACCAGTTTCTAAAGGTTCAGACCCTTCATCTGAATATTGAATGGAGAGCCCCCATTGAGATCCGTCACCAAGTCCCTCAGGTATCTTGGAGCCAAGATGTCCAAGATTGATGACCACATCAACGATTCCAGTTTGTGCAATTTTTTCGAGGTGGTGTACGATAAGCGGTTTTCCACCCACTGGTACCATTGGTTTTGGCGTATGGTCAGTAAGAGGGCGTAATCTTTTCCCATATCCAGCTGCTAAAATCATTGCTTTCATAAAAACTAATTTAAGATTTCTGCTTCGTTTATAAGCTCTTGAATTTTTTTTAATTCTGAATTCCGTTCAAGGACTTGGTCGATGTAGCCAAGGACACGTGGTACATCCTTTAGATATTCTGGTTTATTATCCCTGATTTTTAGCCGGTGAAAAATACCCACGCACTTTAAATGTCTCTGTAGTCCAGCAAGATCAAACCAACGAATGAATTCATTCTCTTCCATGTCGATGTATTCTGAGTTTAGGGAACATGATTGGCTAAGGAAATCTTTTAACATTTGATCAATCCATTCAGGATCATTGTCCACATAGCAGTCCCGTAAAAGAGAGACAAGATCGTAGGTAATTGGTCCGTACATAGCTCCCTGGAAGTCGATGATCCCAATTTTACTCTCATCGTAAACAAGAAGATTTCTACAGTGGAAATCACGATGCATGAAGGCCTTGGGGATAGCATCAACCTCAGAGATTAGAGGTTCTAGAATTTTTTGATATTCGTCGACTGATATTCCCGGGAGACACCATTTACGAAAAATATCAAGTTCTTTCATTTGCCATGATTTATCAAAAAGAGGCAGTCTGTTTTGAGAGCCCAAGAGTCGGGTTTGCATATGAATAATTTGTTTAGATGCAAGGCTGTAGAGCATGTCTTTCTCATTATCACATATTGCATCCTGAAAATGAAAATCCCCAAAATCTGAGAGTACTAAAAATCCAAGATCCAAATCCTTCGCAATAATTTCAGGAACATTGATTCCAGAATTTTTCATCCATTTCCCAATTTCTACGAAGGGTAGGGAGTCTTCCAAATCGGGTGGAGCATCCATTGCGATGTAGGATGTTTCTTTGTTTTGTAGTCTGAAATATCTACGGAAACTAGCATCCGCTGAGGCAACGCTTAGTTTCTCTTCATTTAAGAGATTTTGTGCATTTAACCACTCCGCTAATAAAGCTTTTCTTTCGTCCACCACCGAAATCACATTCTCCTTTTGAATGACCTCAACGAGAGGGTCAAAGAGAAAATTAATTTATTGTGAAATGTTCTTTTTGAAAAGAATTAGGCAAGTAGATCGGGTATTACTTTGGGGTGCTCAACTCCAGTAAGGCGTTGATCGAGACCTAAGTATTTGTATGTAAAGCGTTCGTGGTCGATACCAAGTGTACGCAGAACAGTTGCGTTCAAGTCGTTAATGTGAACCGGATTTTCGACAATATTATAGGCGTATTCATCGGTTTTACCGTATTCGAACCCAGCCTTGAATCCACCTCCTGCCATCCACATTGAGAAACACCTTCCATGGTGATCACGGCCGTGATTGTCTTTGGTTAGTTTACCCTGTGAGTAAATGGTACGCCCAAATTCGCCTCCGCAAATAACAACAGTGTCTTTGAGAAGACCTCGTTGCTTTAGATCTTTGACTAATGCAGCCGCAGGTTGATCAACATCCTGAGTTTGTCCACGAATTTGTTTTGGTAAATTGTTATGTTGGTCCCATCCACGATGAAAGAGCTGCACAAATGGAACACCTCTTTCAGAAAGCCTTCTTGCAATCAGACAGTTGTGTGCAAAAGTACCTTTTTTCATGGCATCTTTACCGTACAGATCGAGCACATGCTGAGGCTCGTCTTTTAAATCAACAAGTTCGGGAACACTAGTTTGCATACGATAGGCCATTTCATACTGGGCAATACGGGCATCGATTTCGAGATCCCCAGATTCCATTTTTTTCGCCTGATTTATCCTCGCGATTCCATCGAGCATATTACGACGCATATCGCGGGAGATTCCGTTTGGATTTGAAAGATAAAGAACTGGGTCACCTGCTGAACGAAACTTTACACCTTGGTGCTTGGAAGGCAGGAAGCCACTTCCCCAAAGACGGTCATACAAAGCCTGTGCGTTACCTTTACCTTTGGAGATCATAACCACATAACCGGGTAGGTTTTGATTAGGGCTGCCCATTCCCCAATCCAGCCATGCTCCCATTGAGGGCTTACCAGGTTGTTGTGAACCCGTGTTGATTGCAGTGATTGCTGGATCATGATTGATTGCCTCGGTATGAACAGATTTTACCAAGGTTATGTCGTCTGCAATCGATGCAATGTTAGGAATGATTTCACTAAACCAAGACCCATTTTGTCCGTGCCTGGAAAATTCAAACATGGGTGCCACGCAGGGAAATGAATTCTGTTTGGAAGTCATTCCAGTGATTCTTTGGCCGTTACGAATACTGTCCGGAAGTTCTGTTCCATGAATTTCACGCATCTTGGGATGGTAGTCGTACATATCCATGTGCGAAGGCCCGCCGGAAAAGAAAAGGTAAATTACTCTTTTCGCTGTGGGCTTAAAATGCGGGCCATTGAGTGTGCCAGAAAAGTTTTTACCAGCTTCGGTAGTAGCCGCATTTAAAAGAGATGGATTAAGGAGGCTTGCGGCACCAAGTGCACCAAGACCGCGGGCGCCGAGTCCGATCATCTGTCTGCGTGTTTGTGCCTGAAAGATTTCGAATGGGTTCATAATGATTATTCTCTGTTTAAAGTTTCGTCCAAGTTAAGAATCATGGATGCAAGAATAGTCCACGATGCATGTTCTTTNCTGTCGATATTCGTATCCCGAGTNGATTCACCGATTTTTAATAATTCGTCTGCCCGAGTGGGTTCTTTNGNAAAGTTTNCTTTTTGAAAGTGGTAGGCATCTTTCAGGACTTCTTTTCTAAGTTTGTCNGCAGGATGCCCGGTAGCCATTNCGAATGCCCAGTCAACTCGATCTTCAAAGTTTTTTGCNGGGCTCTTAATAATTCTTTGTGCAAATGCTCGTGAAGCTTCNACAAATTGTTCGTCGTTTAATGTAACCAGTGCCTGCATCGGAGTATTCGTGCGTTGACGTTGAAGAGTACAAGTTTCACGCGTGGGTGTATCAAATGCCATTAAACCGGGGTGAGGGGCTGAACGCTTCCAGTATGTATACATGCTCCTGCGATATAACTTTTCGCCTTTATCACGAACAAATCTTCTATTTCCACTAAGAGATACTTCAACCCACAGCCCGTCAGGCTGATAGGGTTTTACCCCTGGGCCGCCAAATTCACGATTCAGGAGCCCACTGATTGCCAATGCATTATCGCGCACAAATTCGCCCATTAGTCTAAAACGGGGTGCACGGGCATGATAAAGATTGGTTGGGTCTTTTTGTAGATGTTCTGGTCTGGTAGTTGATTGCTGACGGTATGTTGAGCTCATAACCATTTGCTTTATGGTTCGTTTGATATTCCATCCGTGGTCAACAAAATCTTTTGCTAACCAGGATAGTAAATCAGGATGGGTGGGCCAGCTACCCTGAGATCCAAAATCACCAGGAGTTGCAACCAGGGGACGACCAAAAATTGTTTGCCAATATCGATTTACTGTCACACGTGCGGTAAGTGGATGATCTTTATCCATTAACCACTTAGCTAATCCGAGGCGGTTTTTGGGTAATTCCTTTTTCATGGGGGGTAAAAAGGCGGGAGTGTCTGGAAGGATTTCCTTGGATTTATCAGGCGATGCATACTGTCCACGCATAAGTATATAAGTTTTACGCATCTTATTGGGGGGGTTATCCCCCATAATCATGGAAGTTAATTTTTTGCTTCTTAAGTCGGAGAGTGACTTCTCAGTACTTTTCTTCTGACGGGAAATTTCCTGATATGGTTTGTCTTTTGACTCCAAATAATGAGTGAGAAGAACTTCCTTTTGTGCTTTTGTACGGTTGTTGTCCTGAATGGCAAGAATTGGAGAAATGGGATCCGAGTCTGATAAGACTTGGACTTCCTGCTGTGTAAGTGAACGTGAGTAGAATCGCACATCATCAATTTCCAAACCATTAGTTTGGGCCGTATTAAATCTTCTGCCCAATCTGAGAGGCTTGTCGGTAATGATAGTCTGGCTAAGTGAATTCTGCTGAGTGGCTTTTTCCTGTTTTTTACCATCGATGTAAATTTCCACACCGCTGACTTTTCCATTTCCATTGTAAGTAACAAATAAGTGGGTCCATTTTTTTATAGGTGCCTTGGATTTACTGATAACCTTTAATGCATTACTTGGCCATTTGTTGATAACATGTAATCCAACTTTCCCACCTTCCATCCAAAGATCATAACCCCTGAAATCATTACCTTCATCCATTTTAGCGAGGATTGCTCCGCCAAAGTTATCCCTGGGGATTTTAACCCATGCACCATAGCTGAATGATTGATTATGTTCAAGATTGCCAAAATTTTTTACTTCCAGAAAACCGTTTCCTTCAATCCTGATTCCTCCACCAAACTTGGCTTGCCCAATAATTTTGGCATTTCCCTGTAGTTGACAAGAATCTGTCTCACGAACTAAGTCGATTGTTTTATTATTTGTAAAGTTATCTAAAGGAAGATGGGCAATTAAGTCAGCGGGCTCGATGCCAGAGTTATTTCCATCCAGTTTGGCTGTTGCTTCTTTTGCCCAATTAACAAATTGAGGAACTACTTCTTTTCTTCTGTTGATCAGTTTTGAGGCTAGATCTTTTTGTTTGTAACTAAGATCTTGGAGCTCTTTCTTTTTCTCTGGGGTAATTATTTCCAAGATAGGTGCAGTATTACCTCTGCGAGTCTGCATACCTGGATCTGCATTGTTATTATAGAATGCGTAGAATTTAAAGTACTCTTCCTGAGAAATAGGATCGTATTTATGATCGTGGCACTGGGCGCATTCCATGGTCAACCCCATCCAGACATTTCCGGTGGTTTTGACTCTGTCTACCACATATTCGACACGGAATTCCTCGGGAATAACTCCACCCTCATCGGTGGTTGCATGGTTTCGGTTAAATCCAGATGCAATTTTTTGATCATCAGTTGGATTTGGAAGAAGATCGCCAGCTAATTGCTCGATAGAAAATTGGTCAAATGGCATGTTGTTTTTGTATGCATTTAACACCCAGTCTCTCCATGGCCACATGTCCCGTGGACCGTCGTCATGAAAAACAGAAGTGTCTCCGTAACGGGAAGCATCCATCCAAACAAGAGTCATTCTTTCGGCGTAAGCATTTGATGACATAAGTTGATCAACTACTTTTTCGAATGCGTTTGTGGAGTTGTCCAAAATAAAATCTTTAATTTGTTCAGGTGTGGGTGGGAGCCCGGTAAGATCGAAATATACTCTACGTATGAGGGTTCTTCGGTCTGCCTCTGGGGAAGGTTTCATCTCTTTTTCTTTCAAAGTTTTTAAAACAAATGAATCAATCGGATTACGAACCCAATTAGGCATCTCAGTATTAGGTTCGTCTGATTTTTTTACAGGAATAAATGCCCAATGGCCTTCCCATTCCGCTCCCTGTTCAATCCATGTTTTGATCGTGTTAATTTCTGCTTTA
>NZKY01000021.1 GCA_002694035.1 Opitutia bacterium | reverse complement strand
TGATAACACAAGTGTGGCACTTCCATTTGAATGTTATTACGCCGTTCAAGTTCCAGATGCTACAATTATAGAAAAAAAATGCATCAGGGATTAGATGATTACCGGATTAGAAATAATAGGAAATTTTTTCGTGTCACACCGGAGCAAGCAAAGTCCATTTTAGAGATTGCGGAGGTCATGGGAGGAAAAGATGTAACCCCAAGAGAGGATGTGGTTGAGACCCCGCAAGATTTGGAGGCATTGCAAAAAGCAAGATCAATTCGACAACGTTTTAATTTTGGAATGTTAGACATTGAACAAGGAACAATCTTGCATTTTAAAAAAGATAATAGCATCACCTGTGAAGTTTATGATGAAACCAAAGTAAAGTTTCGAAATGAAGTACTATCACTTTCAAGGTCTGCTGATATCCTTTTACAAGAAATGGGATTTGACTGGGGTGGCGCTGTTGCTGGACCAAGATGGTGGTGTTTGGATGGAAAAACACTCAGTGAGTTAAGAAATGAAATTGAAAGTTAGTTTTTATAACTGGAAAACTGAATGCAAAATAGATCAGGTTTAAGAGCTGGGATTAATACAAAGAATGTCCAGAAACGGAACTACTGTAGAAATTGAAGTTAATTATCTCCGAAACAAAAAGAAGGACTAAGTTTTTTATGCAAACAGAAGATTGGGGAATTTATTTTAAACTCGGATTGTTAGTTGTTTTTGTCACGGCGGTAACAATAACTACGGTGGTTGTGATTCCTTACTTGATCACAAATGCCAATGAAAGCTTGTTTAAATCATTAGGTTTTGTCGGCTCTGATTTAACAGACTTAAAATTAATTAGTGGCATAATTGTATTTGCATCAGTTGCAGCTGCACTCGAGAGGTTTTTCAACTGAATTGTCCATCATCATATGGGAACATAATTTATGGAGGAAAGGTACAATGAGAGTTTTGGTTTTTATTATGGTGAGTTTGTTAATGATGCAGCCAAGTCTGTCGGATGAGTGCAAGACTTCGAAATGGGGCCCCAAAGATGAGATTGGTGCCGCCAATCTAATCACTGATAGCAGCGTGCTGGCTGCTGCAGGTTTAATCAAAAAAGGCAAGCGTCACGGTTTGGGCATTGTAATTAATCCAGATATGCCGTCTTTTCCACCGCGCTTTACAAAGTTGCAAGTAGTTCAACCCAATCAGCATTTCAGGGAAACGCAAGAGGATTTATTCGGTTGGCCAATATCAGCCAATGATGACATTGTGCAAATGTGGCTAGGAACCGGCCCGCAAATCGACTCTTTAGGGCATTTGGGCGAGCATGGGCAATTTTACAATTGCAATATGGGCAAGGATTTTGCTGCCATGACCGGAATGACCAAATTAGGTATTGAGAAAATTCCGCCTTTGGTAGGGCGCGGTGTATTGGTGGACATTGCCGCCTATTTGGGGGTTAAAACACTGGCTCCGGGGCAAGTTATTGAAGCGGAACAAATCAAAGCGGCGGCAACCCAGCAGGGGGTTAGCTTTCAAAAAGGCGATATAATTTTACTACATGCCGGTTATACCGATGCCACGCTTGACAGTAATCCAAAGCAATGGGGAGCCAGCATTCCCGGGATTTCCAATGCGGCGGCAGTTTATCTTGCTTCACTTGAGCCTGTTGCTGTCGGGGCAGATACGTGGGGCTTAGAGGCGGTGCCGCCAAAAAAAGGCGATAAAGTGTTCTACGGCCATGTCACTTTGCTGAAAGAAAACGGCATTTATATTCTCGAAACCATGAATACTGGTCGCTTAGCTAAAGAAAAAGTCACGGAGTTCATGTTCGTACTGGGGCAGGCCAAACTGCAAGGTGCTGTGCAAATGATTATTAACCCGATTGCCCTGTGGTAGTGAGGCGCTCAAACTTCCAAAGGCAAATGTTATAATCTTGTGTGCAAAACCTCTAGGGGCATTATCTTCCTAAACTCACATTTCCATTTATAAAACCTGATTTTATTTTCCAAACACCATTACGTTGAACTAAAAAATATACAACTTCACTTTTAAGAATGGGCTCGTTTGAAATATTAAATCTTGAAAATGTGACATCTACCATTGCGGTTATTTCATCAGCATATATCAGCTCATTTTTAAGAATGCGAGAGTAGGACCAGCCTGACTTTTCAAGACCATCAAAGTCTACCGCATCATGATAGTTTTCCCACCGAGTTACCTTGCCAGATATATTGAATATAAATGGTTTGTCTAAAGCAGCGTCGAGAGCATTTTTATCTTTATTGTTAAAATATTCAAAGTATTTCTCAACGGCGATCTGCGGGGCAGATAACTCGCCAGCATTAACATTAAAACAAAATAAAAAAGCTATGAGCCCGAGAAATCTCATCGACTATACCTCTGGGTGCTATGAATAATATTTTAAACGATAGACCAAACTTTAAAACATTATCAAGCTCACCTGATTTTTTTCACTTTCATAATTCTGTTATTTAAGCGCAGTATAATATTCCAACAAAATTTCATTTTAGGTGTCCCTCATGAATAAAGATTTAGACATGGTTTTATATGGAGCGACCGGATTTACTGGAACCCTATGTGCGGAGTATCTGGCCAAAAATTTAGATCCAACCAAGTGGGCTGTTGCAGGTCGCAATTCTTCAAAACTCGAAAAACTTGTCCAATCAATTGGTGTAGATGTTGAAGTCATCGTTGCTGATGCAGATGATATTGAGGGTTTAAATGATATGACTGCGCGTTCAAAAGTCGTGCTTTCAACTGCTGGTCCATTTCACCGATATGGATCAAACCTCGTCGCGGCTTGCGTAAAGAATGCCACTCATTATGTCGATATCACTGGAGAGAACTTTTGGGTTAAAGGCCTTATTGAAAAACATCATGAGAACGCAAGTAAAAAGGGTGTCAGAATAATCCCATCTTGCGGTTTTGACTCTATCCCATCTGATTTAGGAAGCTTCTATGCCATTAAAAAAGCAGGCGTTCCGATTAGCNGNGTAGAGTCGTTCCATTCTTACAAAGGTGAGCCTTCGGGTGGAACTNTNGAGACTATGTTTTCTATGCCTGATGTCGCTTCAGCTGATGANATGACTGATCCTTTTTTGCTCAATCCNAGCGGTTCCGTTNCACCNGAAATGGAAAAAAATAGTAAGGATAAGTTTGGTGTAACGTCTAGGGATGAGATTCAAGGGTTTGGTGGTCCATTCATNATGGCTGGCGCAAATACGCGTGTTGTTCGTCGCTCTGCTGCTTTATCAGAACTCANNCAGGAGCCGTATGGAGTAAATTTTGTTTATCATGAACACGCTTATCATTCATCACGCTTGCACGCGATAAAAGGTATTTTTGGCATGGCCATGATAGGAGTTATGCTTTTTTCTCCATTACGTAAATTATTACGTCCAATGTTCAGGCAGCCGGGAGAGGGGCCCTCAAAAGAGGTTCGCGATGCGGGTTGGTTTGATTGTAAGTTTATTTTGGAAANAGCCGACGGCACCAAACTTGTATCTTCAATTCGCGGCGACGGTGATCCGGGTTATAAAGTCACTTCAAAATTCCTAGCAGAATGCGCTCTTTGCTTAGTTCATAATGCCGATGAGTTACCCGGGGGCAAAAACTATGGNGGTATTTTAACAAGNGCGACTGGTTTAGGTATGCCATTAGTTGAGCGTCTCAAGAAGGTCGGTATCGAGTTCGATGATCCAAAAGAAATTTGATGCAATTATTAGAAAAATTACAAATCACTCTGGAGTTTGCATGCACATATACGGGGTACCCCGGGTGGCCCATGTGTGCCCCCTTCCGGCGNAATTCTGTCACACTCAGGCGGNAAATACTGGCCGTGCACCCCCTTTTGGGCTAATATNTAAATTGTGACAGCTAGGGAAACTGGGAGTTTCCGGCACTGCAGCCTCCAGCGGTTTTCCCGCGCTGCCCTCCGAAGGCAGAGGTCAGAGGTTCAAATCCTCTCGGGTGCGCCAATCATTTTAATGGCAAAAGTCTGATTTTATCTTTTTATGATTTTGGTTAATTCAGCTATTTTTTGCTGGGCGTCATCTGGACTTGAAATAGCCTGTGCAACGCAATTTTCTANATGGGTTTCCAATATATTTGCCTCAACAGAGGCTAATGCCTTTTGCACAGCCTTAAGTTGATTGAGTATGTCGATGCAATACTTTCCCTCGTCAATAAGCCGCANNANNCCGCGAATCTGTCCTTCNGCACGTTTTAATCTGNTTATTTGGGAGTTATGGTTTGGGTGTTCNNGCATCTAAAAAAGCCTTGGAATGATGTATGTAAAAATTGNAGCNAAACAAAAAATTGCGACCGAAACATAATAAAGCAAANGCGAATTCCTGCGCNTTTGCATGCATGCCCGCCCAGCCTCAGGGTCAATCGGACATGGCATGTAGTAGGTTTTNTAATTCACATAACCAGCAATGACAATCATAGCAAATGCTANGATTGTGATTGCCAATTTATATTGGGAGAGAATAATCAAGAAAGGAAAAACGCTTAAAAANNTTGCAAAGCTGGCACCTGCACCAAGCAAAATAAACANCGCCGGCAGGGCGCAGCATATAAGGGTTGATGAGGANGCAAAAAGACTAAAAAAGTTTGCAGTTTTATCGTTCATTTTTGAAACCTCGAGCGATCAGCTATTGCGCAGTCAATATCTGAATGTCGGTGACGGTTTGTCCGTTTGANAGAATCTTCTGTTCTATATCTTCATTAACTATTTTTGCTGCTGCNGCGTAAGCAATCAGCACTTTACCATTTGCTAAATCGACGTCGATTTTTTTAACGCTTNTGTCTTTTTGGAAGGTTTTTNCAATGCCGCGCGCGCAGAAATCACAGACCATGCCGGTAACACTGACAACTGCGATCTGGTTGCCAGANTGGTCNAGGACGAATTTGTCAAAGCGCTCAGCATCCAATTTNATTTCCGCGCCATCGACCAATTGTGTATGCAGATGANCTTCATGATTGNGGTGNGCGCCATGGTTTNAGTGATCCNTGTGCATAGTNGCTTCAGCAANCGCAAATGANGGNGAAATGAGGATTGAAAATAGTAAATACCGCATTTGTTGCTCCTAAAANCTAATCATAAAGTGAATATCCGGTTCGTCATTTTCATCGACGCCAAATTCCAGAAAATAATCGCCNTTAAAAAATTTTATGACCGGATAAGTGTTCCACTTATCTGACCGGCTATCGTGTTTNGATTTAACCATCAGCCAGCTGTGCAGATCGCCATAATCACCGAGATAGGGGGCGAANCCGATCTGGACAAACTGCTTGTCGTAATCTTGAAAATTAGATTTCAATTCCCGCGCGCCAAAGCCAATGAAATATCTCCGCGTTTCCCAATCACCCAAAAAGCCATATGAATATTCATCGTTCCCTCCTGCACTCAAGCTCGATTGAAAATATAGATTTCGTTGAGAATTCTGAGTGTTTTTTCTATTTAACAGATATGTGTAACGAAAATTGGCGTGATTTTTCATCGCCTTCTTTTCGTCAACAAGCTCTATGCCGAGTGAATATTTGTAACTGGGTGAATAATGGTAATAAGCAGCGTCTCTCATCTCATCTGAGAAAAACATAAAGGTAGAGCCGCCTGAATATGACACAGGGCGAGCTTGCAGAGACAGCGGCAGTAAAAAAAGCAGTAATAGAAATCGTATACCCATAGGGGGTATCTTGCCTGTATCGCACGTATTGATCAAGCTTAAGTTTTGGGTCTGCTTTTCGTCAACTTTTTTTATATGACCGTTGTAATGACCTATGACCATAGGTTTTATGTTCGCCCTACTTCCTCCTAAGGCAAATGTCAGAGGTTCAAATCTTCTCGGGTGCGTCAGGATTCATCAAGGTATTATGCCCAATATAGCTATCCTAATTTCTTGAATATCACGCTGACTGAGTAAAGAAAATCAATATAACGTCCAGAGCGACACCTTCTTCTTTTGGTATTGCTAAGAATTGGCAGAGGCTTAAATTTGGTGAGCAATTCATGAAAAACCTAAGGCTGTAAGCAGACTATTCTATCTAGACTACACTGGCAGTGGTTCGTCTCATATCAGGCCAAAAGGAACCGAGCATTTTATTAAGGTACATGAATATAAGATCTGAAGACTTATCCTCAAAGTTATCAGATTAGGATTTATGTTTTACTCACGCCCTAGTAGGGTTGAGAATTTGTGAATTAAAAATTAACGTTAAAAGGTTATTTTTGTTTTGGTCAAATCATTCAAGTCGGGTCTGAAAAGCATGTTGACTTGGATTAAGTTTCTAAGCACCTATATACCATCCTATTTCTATTGAGTGGAAACATAATGACCGAAATTGCGGACAGGGTTTATCAAAACGGGGAACGAAGGGTATCCTCCGGACAGGCCTGGCGAGATTATTGCAGTATTCTCAACATTGCGGGAGCACTTATTGACACAATTGAAGCCCCTCTAGATGATCTTGACCGTGCAGAATGGTACCGGTTCCTAACCCGCCTGATGCGCAATGGCGCAGAACGCTTTATGGAAAACAATGAACCAGAACGCCCTCGCCTGAGAGATACCCCCTGGCGGCAGGGCATTAATTTCCAGTCGCCTGACCAAGATCACCTGCTTTGCGAATTCATAGACGGCACACATGATTATGTGATTGAGGGCACGCTCGGCACCATTCCTTATTTTGTTATCGCGTCGTGGAGCGCTCCGATGCCGGTAGATGCGGGCAACAGCGATTGGGCGGATAACGGTGTGGAGGGTCTTGCAGAGTTCAACCCCGCCGCCTTACGCACGACGGGTTTTCTACAAAGCAATATGCTGAGAACTGATGAAGCGGGTAAATTTGAAATCATAGTCAGCCGCAATGACCCGGGCGAAGGGCATAACTGGTTGCCGATCGAAGCCGACTGCGCCGGCCTGCTGGTTCGAAATGTCTATCATTACCGTGCAGAAACCGTTCCACCACAATTCGACATCCGGCGGGCCGACGGCAGCGCGCCACGACCAATCAGCCTGAGTGATGTCAGCCTCAATCTGGCCCGCGCCGGACAGACAGTCCTGGCCTATGCCAATATGGTCTGCCATTGGTGGCAGGAAACTTTGGCGGCATCTGAAAACCAGATAGTCTTTGACGATGAGGTTTATCTATCCAATGGCGGGGTCGCTGACCGGTATCATGGCTTCGGGCGCTGGTCCTGTCCGCAAGACCGAGCGCTCGTAATTGAGTTTACACCTGGAACCTGCGAATACTGGATCTTCCAACTGTGCAATATCTGGCAGGAGAATCTCGACAATTATGAGGATGGCAACGGCTACACACAGAATAAAATTTCCACAAAACTCCCTGGTGGCACTATCCGGGTAATCATCGCCCATCAAGACCCCGGAGTTGAGGGAAATTACATTTCACCTTTCGGACATAAACAAGGCGGCATGAGCCTGCGGCTGGTTAAACCTCAAGAACCTGCGCCTGAGGTGGTTCTTTATGATGTGGCTCTGGAAGAGTTGAAACAGAACGGGCTGGATGCGCTCAAAACCCTAAAACCAGTTGCTTCAGGCGTTGCACAAAGTTAAGTTTTTTAAAGAGAAGATAACCATATGTCTTTATCTATCTCTTCAGGCATGCCATAGACGCGCCCTTCAGAAGAGCATGTCCAGAAAGTCTTTGATGATTACTGCGCCGCGGCATCATCAGGCGATCTTGAAAGGGCCGTCCGCATTGCTTGCTTTTAGGAGGCGGTAGCCAAAAAATGCGCCGTTACAAATTTTTCGATGTGCCTGAGACTTTCTTGAGAGGCGCTTATTTTGGTTGAAAACTTCATTATTTTGGCCGCTATTACCAGCAAAGTTTTTTGCGTTCTAATAGATTATGAACCCGGTGTGTCAGGATTGCCGAGTTTTGTCAGCATCTGGCTTTGAACCAGCAGGGTGACGGTTTTCTCCTCCGTGTAGAACTGACAAATCAAACACCACCCGATCTCCCGTCTCATGGAACCGGATTTATCATTCCGGCGATTTCAAGCCATTTTCCAGCACAGCAGATGTCAGGCACAATGGTTCTAAAAGGTCGAGTGTCGGTGGATGAAATGTTGAGGCGCGTAATTCCTCAACCGGCGCATTCAGCTTGTCGCAGATATACAAGTCAATAGATTTTTCCATCAAAGCATTTGCTGCTAACAGCCCGACCGGTCCGGTCCCGACAATCAGTACATCCGTTTCAAGGTTTTGGGGGTCAGCCATCATGTTGCGCCGCGGGGGTTTCTAGCCGCCATACATAAAGTAGCAAAAGGGGGCAAATCCATGGGCCTATGCGTTCATACAAATTGCTGGGGCCGGCATAAAGATACTGGTTAAAAGCAACCGACACGAAAAATCCCGTCATCATGGCAAGAAAAACAGCATTGGGGTGGGGCCGCCACCCGGCTAATCTCGCAAATAAGACCGGCCCGAAGGCTGCACCCAAAGCGGTCCAGGCAAACAGCACGCGTTCAAAAATAGATGTTGGTGCGGATAAGGAAATCCCCACAGCCAAAACCATCAAGCCAGCCGCCGCAATGCGAGACATTAATACTGACTGCACAAGCTGAAACTTGATGTCATGAGATATGGAAGCGCTGGAGGCCACCAGAATAGAGTCAACCGTTGACATAACCGCAGACAATAATGCCACCATGACCAGTCCGGCGATGATGTTGGGAAACAGCAGGCTCGTGGTGCCGAACAGAATCTGCTCCGCATTGTCAATTGAGACAGGCAGAACTCTAGCTGAAAGCCCCAAAAGAGCCATGCCTGAAAAAACAATCAACGACCAAGACATGGCGATTTTAAATGCCTTACGTCGTTCCTTGTCGTTTTTTACGGACATAATCCGAGTCATTAGCTGGGGCTGCCCAAAAGTCCCGAGCCCAATCCCAGCCATGCCAAGCGCTGCGCCGGTTGCGGTCAAACCTGCCCGCCCGCCAAAGATGTCCAAATGGCCTGGCGTATCCTGTATAAGACGCGCCCAAAGCTCA
>NZKY01000088.1 GCA_002694035.1 Opitutia bacterium | reverse complement strand
ATATTGAGTTTCAGAAAAGATTTATCTCTTTTTCTATTTTATTTTTTCGATCCGCTGTCATGACACATTATAAAATTACGTCTGATCTTATTGTGCCTTTCTCTAAATTTGACATTGATTCTTTTTCAAACTTTGTGCATGGGCAAAATATTCTTTTGATTGTTTCTGAATTAGAAAGAAGTGCCAGTGAATTAAATCGAAACGGTAATCCTAAAATGATTTTTANTGATTTGTCTTTTAAGCTTACTAGACTTTTGTTTAAAGTNAAAAAATAAANGCGTCCGTACGTGTTTNTTGCTNCGGTTTTTCTTTTTTTTTAAGTTTANCCTCCTTTTTTAAATGAACGGCTCTTAAACGGCCTTAAATTTGTTTTTTTAAACAAAACAACAAAGAAGACGTGTTGTTGTTCATCATGCCTTTTAAGTTTGAGTAAAGNCCTTTAATTGNTCCCTTTAGATATGGAAAATTGCTTTTACAGTGCTTTTCTGAAATGATTGAAATATAAAATGCGTCTATGANCATTGGAGAGGTTTTTTCAATTGTAAANCCCGTTTGTTTAATGAGTTTATGNAATGANTTTTTATTGTANTGCCANATNTGNCTAGGAACATCNAATGCGGCCCAGTTCTCCNTGTAGTGNTGTGCGTCCCATGATGAGTNNTTCGGTATAGCTATAAAAACTCTGCCNGTTGGCTTAAGCGAATTGTATAGCTTCTCNAGNNTCTTTTTNGGGTTTTGTAAATGTTCTAAAACGTGCCACATGGTTATGACGTCATATCTGTTTTTACAAAGCTTCTCATCAACTATTGTAATTTTTCTTTCTTTAAGTGTTTTTTTGCAATCTGTGTCTGTTTCAAAGGCTTCTACGCTCCATCCCTTCCTTTTGGCGTGGTCTGCAAAAGAGCCTACCCCTGCGCCATAATCCAACANNTTTCCTTTGCTTTTTCTTNTGTTTATATGTCTTATTTTAAGACNGTTATTCCTTTTTCTTGCTAAGCCATAAATAACATCAAAAAGAGATTTTGGTTTTGTTTTATAGGGCATATAGCTCTGGTGTTTATAATATTTGGAGGCATGCTTTTTACTTATTTGTGGNCACGTCTTCCATGCTCCTGTTGTTTTATCCTTCCTAATTTGGAATTTTTCTTTAGAACATTGGTGGTCAATTATAATATATTGTTTCACGTGGAACTTTTAGCGNCCCATATATACCAAAAGNACAGAAATATCNCTAGGAGAAACNCCGCTNANTCTGGANGCTTGGTCTATCGANTTGGGTTTTATTTTNGTCAGTTTNTGCTTAGCTTCAAATGAAAGGGANGCTAGCTTGTGATAAGAAAANTCTTCAGGAATTTTTATGTNNCCCAAGTGTTTTAATTTTTCTGCNTGNGCTTTTTCTTTATTAATATAACCCGANTACTTTATTTCTATCTCTGCTTTTTCAACAACATCNTTGAAATCTNCNTNTGTTTTTAAAAGNTCNTTCACTNCTGAAACATNCATAAAATCAGCAATTTTAATGCCTGGGCGAGATAAAANCTTTANCATTTTTACCGGCTGCTTTATTGGNGCTGATGATTTTNANTCAAGNATGTGGTTTATCTCATTTGGTTTAATGCTTGTCNTNGAAAAAAACCTTTGAATCTTTTTGGATTCCNTTNTNCTCTCATCCATCTCATTNAACCTTTCTTTGCTGGCAAGGCCAATTTTATANCCNTTTGGTGTTAGCCTTTCATCNGCATTGTCTTGNCGNAANAGCATTCTNTANTCAGCGCGTGAAGTAAACATTCTGTATGGTTCGTCGGTNCCTTTGGTTATTAGATCGTCAATTAAAACTCCTATNTAAGCTTCATCACGAGAAAGAACAAAGTCTTCTTTTTCNTCCACATAATTNTGGGAATTAATCCCCGCGATTAATCCTTGGCACGCTGCTTCTTCATAACCGGTTGTTCCGTTAATTTGTCCGGCAAAGAAAAGGCCTTTAATGTCTTTTGTTTCAAGTGTATGTTTTAGTTGTGTTGGTGGAAAATAGTCATATTCAATTGCATAACCAGGTCTAAAGAAGCGCACATTTTCAAAACCCTTTACTGCCCTAAGAGCTTTGTACTGTATTTCTTCAGGAAGTGATGTAGAAAACCCATTCACATAAGACTCTACTGTGTTCCAGCCCTCTGGCTCAACAAAGATTTGATGCCTTTCCTTTTCTTTAAACCTGTTAATCTTGTCTTCAACAGATGGGCAATATCTTGGTCCTACGCTCTTTATTCTACCATTAAACATTGGTGACCTATCAAAGCCTTGTCGGAGCAAATCATGGACTTTGGGATTTGTATAAGTCATGTAACAAGAAAGCTGTTTTTTTAGGGGTTTGATAGAGCTCAAATAGGAAAATGTTCTAGGAGTTTTATCTCCAGGTTGTTCAATCATTTTTTTTAAATCTAACGATCTAGAGTCCACTCTAGGGGGTGTCCCTGTTTTCATTCTTCCTGATTTGAATCCAAGACTGTTAAGTTGCTCTGTGATGCCAAAGGTTGCCCGCTCTCCAGCCCTTCCTCCACCAAACTGCTTTTCTCCAATATGAATTAATCCGTTAAGAAATGTTCCGCTTGTCAGTATAACAGATTTTGACATAATTTTTACNCCTANTGTTGTTTTTACNCCGGAAAGCTTGTTTTTAATAAANAAAAGNGAAGAAACTGTGTCTTGATAAAAATCGATGTTTTCAATTTTTTCAAGCTTCATTCGCCAACACGAGGCAAATAACATTCTATCAGACTGAACACGCGGGCTCCACATTGCAGGACCTTTAGATTTATTAAGCATCTTATATTGAACAGCAGAGAGGTCTGAAACAATTCCGCTAATTCCTCCTAAAGCGTCAATCTCGCGTATAATTTGTCCTTTTGCAATACCTCCCATTGCTGGATTGCATGACATCTGTCCAATATTTTGTAAGTTCATTGTGATAAGAAGCACCTTGCTCCCCATTGTTGCTGCAGCAGCTGCTGCTTCAGAACCAGCATGACCGCCACCAACTACAATAACATCATAGGTTTTTTTAAACATCTAGTCTTGCTTTTTGTTCCACGTGAAACATTTTTATAAGCTTATTCTCTTCGGCGGTCATCCTGCGTTTATCCACTTTGTTTTTATCCTTAAACCCTACACAGTGTAATAGCCCATGGGCCATAAGTCTTAATATTTCATTTTCGAAAAGAACGTTGTATTTGTGTGCGTTTTCACCTGCTCTTTCCGTTGAAATGGCTATATCTGCAATCACATTTTTTCCTTCACTTGAACAAAAGGTAATTATATCAGTGTAGGCGTCGTGTGAAAGGTGTTTTTGGTTGAGCTCTAAAAGACTGTTGTCGTTCATAAAAGAATAAACAAGCCTACATGAGGACAACCCGTAATGACAAGCACATTTTTTTATCCATGCTTTGTACAAGCCACAATCATTAATTTTGTATTTAGTATTAAAAATAAAATCTACTTCTAAATGCACAGCACAAATATATTCAAATACATAAGCTATTATATATCTTTGAAAAATGAAAGTTCGTGTTCGCTTCGCTCCTAGTCCTACTGGACCACTTCACATTGGAGGGATTCGTACAGCATTATATAACTATCTTTTCGCAAAAAAGAATAACGGTAAATTTATATTGCGGATTGAAGACACAGATATGTTGAGGTCTGTTGATGGTGCAGAAAATCATATAAGAGAATCCTTAAAGTGGCTAAACATTTCAATTGACGAAGGTCCTGTCAAGGGTGGTTTATTTGGACCATACAGACAAAGCGATCGTAATAGTCTGTATATCAAGCATATAGATGGTTTAATCTCTCAAAAGAAAGCATACCTTGCGTTTGATTCCGAAGATGATTTAAAAAGAGCGCGCTTGGCACAAGAAAAAAAAGGGGAAGCGTTTCTGTACAACTGGCGTAATCGCAAAAACTTTAGAAACAGTCTTAACATGTCCAAAAAAGACGTTGAAAAGGAGCTTAATGTCGGAACAAACTATGTTGTTCGTTTTAAAAGCTATGCCAAAGGAGATGAAAAAACTATTACGGTTAATGATGTTGTTCGTGGACAAATAACTTTTGATAAGTCCCTGGAGAGTGATAAAATTTTACTAAAGGGAGACAGAACTCCAACCTATCATTTGGCAAATGTGGTTGATGATTGTTTAATGGAAATTTCTCACGTTATTAGGGGAGAGGAGTGGTTGCCTTCACTTGGGTTTCATTGCCAGCTATATGAGGCGTTTGGGTGGAAACGTCCAGTATTTGTCCATCTTCCTTTAATACTAAAACCGTATGGAAAAGGAAAGCTGTCAAAGAGAGATGGAGAAAAGTTCGGTTTCCCCGTGTTTGTTGTCAATTGGGGTAAAAAAAGTATGAGTTTTGAAAGGGACGGGTATCTGCCTGAAGCTATAATAAATTACTTGGCTTTGCTGGGATGGAATCCTGGTGGGGATAAAGAGGTGTTTACGCTAAAAGATCTAGAAGGTCTTTTTTCCATTGACGACGTTTCTCCTTCAGGGAGCAAGCTAGACATAGAAAGATGTCGTTGGTTTAACCACAAGCATATTCAAAGAAAATCAAATAATACAATAAAAGAAAAACTTCTGAATGAGCTTGAGAAAAGAGAGATTTTTAACAGCCCGGTTGTTCCTCAGCGCGTAGCTAACTTAATAAAAGAGAGAGTTTATTTGCTAAGTGAAGTCTGGGATGAGGCGTGTTATTTTTACGAGAGTCCAGAAAATTACAACACAAAAGATCTAAAACGATTAGAAAACGCTTCTACTGCGTCTGCATTAATCTCTCTTGAGGGTTACGTAAGTAAAAACCTGAGTTTTAGCTGGGAAAAGGCAATCGATTTTGTTGCAAAAGAACAAAATGTGAAAAAAAACCTGATTCTTTCTGCTATTCGTTTAGCTCTAGTTGGTCGGTTTGCCGGTGTAGGTGTTTTTGAAATACTAAGCATAATAGGAAAAGAAGAATCCTTGAAGAGAATTAACAATCTATTAAGCAGATTAAAAGAATAAAATATTTATTATTGTATTAAATTAATTTGATAATTATGATTGTTACATATGTTTTATTTTCCCTAATACTACTTTTAATTGGTGCTGCGTTTTTTATTGTAAAGCAGCAATCTGCTGCTGTGATTGAACGTTTTGGTAAGTTTCAAAGTATAAGACAATCTGGACTACAGCTTAGAATTCCAATAGTAGATA
>NZKY01000087.1 GCA_002694035.1 Opitutia bacterium | reverse complement strand
CCATTTTTCATTTGTGGGTAATTATACCAACTCATTGGCCCTCCATTGGGAAAGACATAGATCGTGGGTTGAATCGATCTATTCTTCATCGCATGGTCAATTTCATTTGTAAGAGAGATACTTTTTTTCTCAGATCCAGGGCGGCCTCCATGTAGGTGATAGACAACTGGGTATCTTTTGGTATTTTGGCCGTGATCATCAGGCAAATAAATATAATAACCCACTTTAATTTTCATGCTTGGGCTATAAAAAGAAGCATGCTTTAAATTATCTGGAAGATCCTTAAGAGTCCATTTTTTGGGCGGGTTATTCCATGAGAATTCGGGAGTAGGTTTTGTCTTCGCATGAAGAAATACTCCAATTAACAAAGGAGCTAAAAGAGCAAGGCTGAAGTATTTCATCTTGCTTTAATTTTGGTAAGTTAAGTAAAAATTTAAATTACTGTCATATTTTGGAATTATTCCGTAAGTATGAGTATATTTTTAGAGAAAAAAAGTAGTTCAAAACTTTCATCGATTACAAAAAGTGGAAACCAAAAAAAAAGGTTCGGAACTAGGTTCCGAACCTTTTAAAAGGATGGGACGGTGCTCGCCACACACTCGTTCCCGGATATCAACATTAGGCGCTTTTTTGGCTGTTGACTCCCCGACGTCATTCATAGCGGTTTAGGCTACATTTCGGCCTCATAACAGGGCCGTTCGATTCATTGGACTGAAACGAAATATTGATGATTAGTTTCTAAGCAATGATAATCAAAGATTTTCATCACTGGAAAAACCGCCGTTTACCAAGCACGATCCTTCCTGACATTAGCCTAAACATAATCAGTAACTGTTTATGTTCAGACGAGTCAACGGGTCTCACTCATCATCTCAGGTCATTAGGGTAAATAGGACATGATGTAAGTCATAATCCCGAAGAGTGTAAAACTTACATTTTACACAAGTACAGCAAATCTTCATGCAAACATGAGGGATATTCTAAACCTATATCCGACTTGCCGTCCATTCTCTGGTAGTAGCGGAAATAACCATACTTTTCAGTACCGCCAAAAGTTCCTATCCTGACCAGATAAAAACTCAATAACTACACTCACCTAGGTCATGTCGATGAATGCCGATTCACACTTTACATGTTGTCGCAAGCATGTACTTACGAGGTGTGAAACGTGATATTGCCTGTAGATGAAAATAAATTTTCATAAACAGGGATAGAATTTCACCAGAAAAATTCGACCATTACCTCTATTTAGAAATAGAGACTATCGAATAGAAAAAAATTCATTACTGAATATAATTTCTATTAGTGCTATCAAAGAACTAGATGAAATTATGCATCTGTTGTTCTCTTTTGTCAAATTTTTTTTTCATAAAATATTGATACATAATAATTTGTGAACAATTTGTTAATATAGTGTTAATAACTACACAGTTCCTTGACAGATAGGGTCTTGAATCCTTGATTCAATGTATTTGTGAAAGGATAGTTAAAAATCATTAAAGACAGAAAATTTTGTTTGCGAATATGTTAATAACTAAAACATCAAATTTTTTTTCATATTTTTTTAAAAAAAATTCTTCAATTTCTGTGAATTTAAATGCTCAGGAAAAATGAAGAAAACTCTCTTCCTAGTGTTGAATTTTATTCTCACCAAATAGACTGTGNGACTAGTTANNACTNNAGNAAGTCAGCTTTAACCNACTCNTTTTCNTCTTCNNTAAAGTCNNCNATTGTTTCNTCTGNAATTTCTTATTTTGTAACTCTTTTCTTTTCAAAAATTTCACCTATTGCCAATTAAAGGATTTGATATTCACCCTCCAAATCATCGAAGAAATTAATTCTCCAAACCTTTAAAATCGTCAATCCTTTGGATTCAAGAATAGTTTGCTTTTCAATATCCTTGTCCCTGGCACTGTGCCTTAGATGATCTTTTCAATTAAATTCAACTTCACAAAGGTAGGTGTGTCCGATCTCCGCTGCCTTAAGAAAATAAGAATTTGCTACAACTTTGTTTTCCACTACACCAGGACCATTTGCGTAAGCAATGGTTAGCCAGTATTCGTAAGGTGCCTCTTCCTCTGGAGTGTTGCCCTTACTTGAAGCAATGAGTGTCTGAGTTAGAAACAAAAAAATAATCATAATCTGCATAACCAAAGGATAGATCAGAGGTACAGACAAATGAAGCCTTTGTGAAACTGATTTTATAATCGTCTTGATTTGTAATGAATAGATAGCAGCAACACATCATAGAAAGGTCCGCCCGCTTAAGCATATAAATCTATAATGAAATTGCTAAGGTCAGCTAAAGGGTATTCTCAGCGAAGAGTTAAAGAGAGGGGTTTTTCAAATTAGTGGGATAGCTTATCTCCTGCAAATCATACTTTGTCTAACCTAGCATCCTGTTCGTCTAAATGTAAAATAGTCCTTATGCTCTTTAAATGTCTGCTTACAAGTTATCTCCATTAAATAAATATNGTTACGAAAANGTGTTTTACTGATACGCTGATTTCATTTTCCAGAAGGAAAGACGGTCTATCAAAAGATCNGACCCNCCGGAAAAAAGGGCAANTTGGTCATTAATTTTTGTACCTGCAGNCCTTTTCTTATCAGCCATAACAAGTTGTTTTTCATTTGCAAAAACTTCCACCAAGCAAGCATCAACAAAAATCCGCATGGATAATGGCGCGCCCGGTTCTAGGATAAAGTCACCATTCTGATCCCCCACCTCGAGGAGGTTTTTCTCACGGTTTANCTTAATGCTGAGTCCATCTTGGCCCTCGTCATTACAAAGGACATCAATTCCAAAACTTCGGNTACCCGTATTCGCAATAAACAATTCAATTTCACAGTGATCGCCTTTCATTCCATNAATAAGCTTGGCTGAATTTTTCTTAATTTGAATTAAAGTCTTTTCTTTTTTTGCGTAGCGAAGAGTTTCAAGTTCCTGAATTGGTCGCAAGCACATGCGATCATTGGAATCCAAACTCATTTCCGTGGGAAGGGATTGGGTGCCTCGGTGGTCTTTGCCGTTCCCGTTGATAAACCAGCTCCAATTCACTCTTCGTCCATCCGGGGTCCGCAACGATTCGGGGGCAAAATACCTGCGGCTATTGCCTCCAATGACTGCGTGGTACTCCGGTAAATACTGTTCATCCTTAAAATCACCTATGAAATATCGACACCCCAGCCGGTGGCTTATGCATGTAAGAACCCATTTGTCACCAAGCTTAAAAAAATTGGGGCATGAAATGTCTTCCTCCTTTTTAACTCCCAGTTTTTCCTCATCAAAATCAGGGTGNAGCAGTTCGCCGATGTGTTNCCAGTCCTTGAGNTNNTCTGACTTCATAATCANNGGAGACTGNTGACTGCTTCNTCCGTTCANCCCGTAATANAGACCATNCATGATCCATACATCAGGNTCAAAATAGGGCTCATTNACCATNAATTTACCTGTNTNATCNCTNGGAATCATNACTTCNGGNNCNCTCCATTTNTNAAGNTCGTCATCGAGNGCATNCTGAATCCAATTTCGATTNGAACCCCAACCGCAGTANGCATGNGCAGGCTTTCCCTCCTTGGTAAGAAAGGCNGTGCCGCTGAACATACCGTGNCGGTTGACNTGNGGGACNAGCACGGTGGGNTGCCATTTCCATCGNACCATGTCGNTGCTGGAAACATGNGCATAGGAAATNCCGGCTCGGTTTCTNTAAATGTAGTGGAGATGATACTTACCCTTGTAGTAAATTGCGGAATTCGGGTCATATGGAGCACCAAGGTCTACATCTGGATGAAAAAGATGATAAATTGGCCAGTTGTCGGGCGGGTCGATAGGCATCTTTGGAGTTTCTGGTACATACGGCTCATCGAGCAAGGGAACTTGGCTGCCCCTTCTGGCGGTCTCCTTTGATTTTGCCGCTATCAGAACAGCACCCCGGTGAAGCATTAGTTTACCATTTTTAACCCTGGCTCCGATTCTTAATTCATGATGAGGAAACCGCCCCGTTTGCTCCGATGCATCGTATTCGAAATTCCACCATGCATAGGGTTTAATTTCCGATAATTCGTTTGGAACTAATTCTTTGATCTCATTGAGAGTCAATGCCCTCTCATAAATTCGAGCATCCTCAATCATTCCATAAATACCACCACCACCTCCCATATGCCTTTTGCCAAAGACTACAAAATTATTCTCTTTATTGATCATATCGATGTTCTTTGCCGAATAGGAAGCATAAGGTTTCCCATCGCGGAAAATAGAAATGAGATTTTTTTGATAAACAATTGCCATCTGAATCAATGGACCTGCTTCTGCATCGTTATCCGAGTATTTTTCCTGATTCTTCTCTGATCTTTTCCAGTTGTCACTCCCAGCCATCCACTTGCCTGCCATT
>NZKY01000086.1 GCA_002694035.1 Opitutia bacterium | reverse complement strand
ATTTCGGGCATAGATATCATTCGTTTAAAAGGGATCGCATCTTCTGAACAGATTCTGCAAGTCCTGTCCGTAATGAACGTGAAATAATGCTATGTCCAATATTAAATTCATAAATGGATTCCAGTGTCTTGGCACCTTCCACATTTTCATAATTTATTCCGTGGCCTGCGTTAACGCGGAGTCCAAGTTCTACTCCGATTCTCATCCCTTCCCTCAAAGTATTTAACTCTACATCCCGTTTTTCGGGATTATACCAGGCACGGGCAAAACTTCCGGTATGTAGTTCGACCCAAGGGGCTCCTATTTCCGCACTTGCTTCCAATTGATCTGGATCAGGATCAATAAACATACTGACCGGTATTCCATTCTGAGTTAATTCGCGCACCACCTCATGGGCTCGTTCTATATTACCCCTGACATCAAGCCCTCCCTCAGTGGTGACTTCTTTTCGATTCTCGGGTACAAGGCAAACACTTTCAGGTTGAATTTCCTGAGCAATTTGAACCATTTCCAAAGACATTGAAATTTCCAAATTTAAACGGGTCTTCATCTTTTCCTGATATCGCTTAACATCCTCAACTTGGACATGTCTGCGGTCCTCCCTTACATGCATGGTAATTCCATCCGCACCGGCTTCTTCAGCTACCCAAGCCATCTCTGCTGGATCAGGCTCAATAAAGCCGCCAAATGTCTCCTCTTCATCACGATAGCGGGCCTGCCTAAGTGTGGCAACATGATCGATATTAACTCCAAGTAAAATCATAAGACTTTAGGAATATCTTTTTTTTAAAAGAAACTCAACTGACTTTGCTGATCTTGAATCTTAGTTTTATCAGTATTCTCAGTGTTAAGAATATTACGAAGAAATCGTGGTCGGTGATGAATGCACGGACCAACTGAATCCAGTGATCTGAGATGTTTTGGTGATCCATAACCTTTATTTGATGAAAAATCATAAATTGGAAAATGTTTTGATATTTCTTTCATTTCCCGGTCTCTGGTCACTTTGGCAACCAGAGAACCCATCGCAATCGCCAAGGAAAATGTGTCCCCTTTTATAATGCCTTCATGGTGAAAAGGTAATCTTTTCATAGGACGCCCATCCACGCTGACAATCCATGAATGACCTGGTTTTGAGTCTTCTTCAAATAAACCACCCTCTTCTTTTGTTGTGGGTTGCCAAATTCCATTTGATCTTAGTGAGACTTGTTCCATAGCCCTTTTCATGGCCAGACAGGTGGCTCCCACAATATTTTCCGATTCAATTTCCTCTACGGATGCCGATCCAAAGGCCCAAAATAATTCATTTTTGTGACCAAGTTTACAAATGATATCGAAGAGCTCTTCCCGTTTTTCCTCCTTTATCTGTTTTGAATCGTTAATATCTTCACATAATTTTCGATTAGAAGCAGTTCCGAAAAAGGATGCTGGGAGCAAAACTGAACCAGCAACCACCGGACCCGCCAAGCATCCTCGCCCTGCCTCATCAACGCCTACAATTCCAGCGTAAGATTTACATCGTTTACGATCAAAGGTCCAAAGCGGGTTTACCATTCAAGTAGGTGCCTATCTTAAGATTTTTGCCAATTAGGATTCCATTTTGGCTTTGTTGGAGGTTTTTTCCCCATCGCTTCGTAAGCAGTTTTGAAATGGAGTTTACAAAATTCACCCATCCTGTCTTCACCAAACTTTTCAAAAATCATTCGTGCCTTTTCCTTAGCCTGAACACCCGAACCCTTGGGTAGTTTTTCTCCGGCTAATTCATCCAATTTTTTCATTTGCTGTAACCAGGTTGCCCGAGCAACAATCGATGCAGCTGCCACTACTGGATCTTCCTCTGCCTTAGTACGCATTCTTAACTCGAAATCTTTTCCCTCAACATATTTCTGAACTAAAGGTTGTTTAGTAAATTGATCAAGCAAACCCCATTCGGGCATTTTTTCCACCAAGGCATCATTTAAGCTTCGACCATGAAGCCAGGCCAGTAATTTGTTNAGATTACTGTCAAATTTCAAATATAACTCGTTATACTTAACCATACTAGTGTATGCTACTTTTATAACCACGCCCTTGGTTNCNTTTATTTGCTTGGCCATTTTTAAGATAGCTCCGTCCGTTATTGTTTTACTATCCCGGATACCGGAATTAATCCAGGATCGGACCATATCCCCATCTCCTATCACACAGGCAGTAACCACGGGGCCAAACAAATCACCCTTTCCACTTTCATCCAATCCTGCATGGTGTTCAAACCATTCAGGGTTATTAACTTCTTCATAACCGAGTAAGAATTCACCCGTAACTTCGGGTTCTAGAATATTTGCCACAAAATCCTCGGTGTTTCGACCCTGTACTACAAGTTTTCCACTTTCATAAATGACAATTTTTACATTTTCCCCATCGAATGCATACCTGGCATATTGAACAGTCCGAGTGGGCCAGCCTCTACCTTTTAAGACATCCCCAAGTTTTTCCATTTGTTCGCCGGTTAATTTTAGTGTGTAAGAATTCTTTTTCTTACGATCTCCTTCATCAAAATTTGAAGCTTTGCTTGCCATATTCCGTCTATCAATGAAAAAGAGATGAAGAAAAAGCAATCGCCAAGCATGAATATTTTAGAATCCAGTCATATTTTAGAGAAGAAGGAACAAAAAATCGAATTCCAGTCAGACCTTCTCGGTTGGTATGACCAACATAAACGCACTCTTCCCTGGCGGACCAGTCCAAACCTCTACAAAACTGTGGTCTCAGAATTCATGCTCCAACAAACCCGAGTTTCCACAGTTTTACCATACTTTAAGAAATGGATTGAAAATTTTCCTGATTTTGAATCCCTTGCAAAAGCCAAAGAAGAAACTGTTCTTAAATATTGGGAAGGGCTTGGCTATTATTCAAGAGCTAGAAACCTTCACAAATTATCAAAAGTAATCTCAAATTGGGATGATTTGCAGACAGATGGCAAAGCCTGGCTAACTTTACCTGGAGTAGGTCCCTATATTTCCGCTGCCATTGTGAGTATTTCCTTTGGCAAAGCAGAAGCAGTGTGCGACGGAAATGTTGTCCGTGTATTAAGCCGAATTTTTGGAATCAAAGAAATGTTCAAAGACGGAGCAACAGCGCAGAAAAAAATCCGTCCACTAGCCCAAAAATTAATTACAGAAAAAAGGCCAGGTGATTACAACCAGTCAATTATGGAATTAGGGGCCACGATTTGCCATCGTCAAAACCCACTTTGTACGATCTGTCCTGTATTATCTTTTTGTTCTGCTTGCAAAGAGGGAAATCCAGAAAAATTTCCGAAAATTAGACAAAAAAAGAAGAGCAAAAAAAAAGTTATCCGATTTTGGATCGTATCTTCATCTGGTATTTTACTTCAAAAATCAGAAAAAAAAAGTAAACGCCTTGCTGGAATTTATGAATTACCCGAGGAACAGGAAAATTTCTGTTTCTTAAAAGAGGTTTTAATCACACAGAAAAAAAGAACTATCGGAAATACAGAGTATGATGAATCTATTTTCCAAGCCAAAATCGAAAAAGACATTGTGGAAAAAGGTAATTCTCTACAGTGGGTGAAATGGAAAGAACTCGATAATATTACCCTATCAGGACCTCATCGTAAATGGATTGAAGAAATTCGAACCATATCAAAATGATATAATTCCTGAATATTCATATTCCTTAAGAGATTCATAATCATCCTCACGGGCAATCCTTTTAGCTTCCTGATTTGTNAAAAAATTTTCATGAGGAACAATTCCGACCCTGCCTATATCCATCCGATCCGCATCCCAACAAGTAGCTACCGTTATATTCTCTGCTTTTGTACCCGTGGTATGTGTCCGGCAGGCAATGCATAAATTTTCAAATTGAAGATTGGTCAAGGGAACAAATTTTTCAATTTCACGAATGTATTCTTCAGCTCTCGGACCATGTTCCAAGTCACGATGATCATTTTCCCTTTTACAATCATGAAAAAGGGCAAAAAGTTGAACAACCACTTGGTCTGCCTCATTAAATTGGCAAAGATAAATCCCGTTCCTTTCCACTCTTTGCCAATGATCAACACCATGAATGGGGCTGTTTGCTAATTTTGCTTCCTCGATAACTTTTAAGACCAAGTCTTTCATATTTCTCTATCTTTTAATAAATTCTACAAATTTATCAATCACACCATCAAACGATCCGTTCGAGAAAAATACAATTAGATTTGGAGTCTCGTCCATAGGTTCCTTAGTCAAAAATGAAAATAGTTCTTCGTTTTTCACGAAAGATTGAGCCTCCTTACCTTGATCTTGAATCATCTTGACCATGGAACCAGTATCAATTCTTTGTTCAACTGGAATTTTTTTGGCCCGATGGACTGCACCCAGTAAAACCTTATCTGCCAATGAAAGAGCATTGGCAAATCGATCTTGAAAAACATTAGTTACCGCGGTATTACTCCTGGGTTCAAAACAGGCAGTAATTTTTCGATTTGGCCAGCGTGCACAGAGTGACTGAAGTGTTCCCATGATTGCAGTCGGGTGATGTCCGAAATCAGATATAACAACTAATTGNTCTTCATTNATCAAAATCTCCTGTCTTCTTTTGACACCTTGACAATTTGAAAAATTAGGTAGTTTTTTTTCTAAAAAAGGATTTTTAATGTTAACATTTTCATCACGCTGAACTGTCTGACAAATGACAGATCCAAGGAAAGACATTGCGAGATTACGGGCATTAAACTCTCCAGGCATTTCCCAGTTCACTTNTTGGATTTGAAAACCACNCCAATTTAATTCAAACCGAGTCCCCTGATCATTTTCANAAAAGTTCACAATTCGAAAATCATTATTNTCCCCGAANCCGANCGAGAAAGTACTGCACCAAGGAGAATCAGGAAGAGCACAAATATTCTCGTCGTCTCCATTTCTTAAAATGAAACCATTCTCCGGAACTATTCTTTGCAAATGGGAAAAGCTTCTGGAAATATCCTCTAAGTCACGAAAAATATCACCATGATCAAATTCCAAATTATTCAGAATCANAACTTTAGGTCGATAATGAATAAATTTACTTCTTTTATCAAAGAAAGCTGAATCATATTCATCTCCCTCAATCACAAAAGGAGAATTCATTTCNCCCAATTCATTTCCTGACGGTANATCTAAAGGCACCCCACCGATCAAATAACCTGGTGACAAACCTAACTGANTTAGTGCAAAAGCAGAAAGAGATGTGGTNGTNGTCTTACCGTGAGTGCCNGCNACCACCAAGGATGGTCGATTTTTAATTAAATCCTCACCAATTAATTGAGGTAAAGAAACAAAAGGAATCAAACGGGTTCGAAGAACATATTCAACTTGTGGATTNCCCCTAGAAACCGCATTTCCTACCACAACGCGGTCCGGTTTCCATTCAATGAGTTCTTGTTCATCAAAACCTTCAAACAAATGAATACCTGCATCTTTAAGCACATTGGACATCGGAGGATAAACTCCNGAGTCAGAACCAGCCACATCATGACCCTGTTTTTTTAACAAAACAGCGACATTGCCCATCGCAGTTCCACAAACACCTATAAAAAAGACCCGCATGCTATTTGAGTAAGGCAAATTTTATGGGAAGGTGAAGCAAATTCATCATTAAGTTCTTCACAATATTAAAATTACCTCGACTTGTTGGAAATTTTTCGGGAAATCGAAANGGTATGAACGAAGAAAATTTAAAAATTCTAGTCATTGGAAGCGGTGGGCGTGAACATACTCTGGCCAAAATTTGCAACAAGAGTGAAAAAGTCGAAAAAGTGATTGTAGCTCCGGGAAACGGCGGGATCGCAAAAGAATTCGATACTGTACCCCTAGATGTTGAGAATAATGAAGAAATTCTTTCCACGGCTAAAAGCATGGGAATTGATTTTGTAGTTGTTGGTCCTGAAGTTCCACTTTGCAATGGAGCAGTTGATATATTGTCGAATGCTGGAATTCCCGCTTACGGACCGAACAAATCAGCAGCACGCCTTGAAGGTAGTAAAGCTTTCACTAAAGATTTTTTGGCAAAACATAAAATCCCAACCGCATCTTACGGTAATTTCCAAACCAGTGAGTCGGCAATTGAGTATCTATCAAAATGTGAATTACCAGTAGTTGTTAAAGCAAGTGGGCTTGCAGCAGGAAAAGGTGTAATTATTTGCAATACCCGTGAAGAAGCCGACAGTGCAGTTAAAGACATGCTTGAAGGATCGAGCTTTGGAGAAAGCGGAAAGGAAGTGGTAATTGAAGAATTTTTGGAAGGTGAAGAAACTTCCCTTCACTTAATTTGTTCCGGTGAAAATTATGTCACCCTTCCAATGAGCCAGGACCATAAAAAGATTGGCGAAGGAGATATTGGATTGAACACGGGTGGCATGGGAGCATACGCACCCACAAAGCTTGTTTCTCAAGAAATGCTTGCTTCTTATGAAGAATCAATTGTTCGCCCTACACTTGCAGGTTTGAAAGAAGATGGAATTGATTTCAGGGGAACCCTGTACATTGGATTGATGTTAACTTCAAACGGTCCAAAAGTTTTGGAATTTAATGTTCGTTTTGGAGATCCTGAAACACAGGTTATTTTACCTTTGGTCAATCAAGACTTAGTGCCGGTTCTAATTGATTCAGCGTTAGGAAATGATTTACCTGACCGACTGACTGTAAAAAATAAGTCTGCAATTGTTGTTGTTCTCGCCAGTAAGGGCTATCCTGAAAGTTATCCAAAAGGGGAAGTTATTCATTTGCCCGAAGAATTGCCGGTTGACAGCGAAATTATTCATGCCGGAACTACTCTCAATGAAAATAATTTAATTGTAAGTGCNGGAGGTAGAGTACTAGGAGCNGTTGGAATGGGAGAGAGTTTACAAAGTGCAAGAAATCAAGCTTACAAACTTTGTGAATCGATTGACTTTACCTCAAAATATTACCGAAAAGATATTGCCCACAGGGAATTTTCGAGAGTGTAAAATTATTCAACCTTGCCTTTTTTTACCAAGATAAAGAAAAAGGTAGTGTTGTTATGGGAAGAAAGAGTCGAGAGAAAAAAGAAAGAAAAAAAGAAAAATTAATCGTCTTTGTCTGCACTGCAAATGTTTGCAGAAGCCCAATGGCAGAAAAGCTTTTTCAGGAAGCTCTCCAAAAGTCAGATTCCAAAAAAAATATTCAGGTTTTTTCTGCNGGAATTTCTGCTATGGATGGTGATCGAGCCTCGATAAATTCTTTGCAGGCGTGTGAAGAGGTGGGTCTCGATTTATCGGATCATCAAAGCTCTGCTTTAACCCGTGCAACCATAGAAAATGCATCCGCCATATTTTGCATGACTGAATCTCATCGGGCTTTATTGAACATGTATTTTGAAGTTCCTGAAAAAACATCCATTTTTCTGATGAGAGAATTTATGGATACAGGAAGCAAGGAATTACCGGATCCTTACGGACAAGACATAGAAGTTTACAGAGAGTGCAGAGATCGAATGAAGGAAGCACTCCCTTCCCTGATCAAGTGGGTTGAGAAAAACCTCTAAATATTTATCTTAAACTTAATAATATGTATAATTCAGACACCGCATCATCTCATTCACCTTCCTTATTGGACGAAACTCCATTGGCCAGATTAGATCCTGAGATCTTTGAAGCGATCGAAAAAGAAAAAGTCAGACAACGAACACACATTGAGCTTATCGCATCGGAAAACTTCACCCTTCCTGCTGTTATTGAAGCAACAGGTAGTGTTCTTACCAACAAATACGCGGAGGGATANCCCGGAAAGCGNTATTATGGAGGATGCGAACATGTGGATATTGCCGAAAGCTTAGCTATTGAANGAGCAAAAACACTTTTTGGTGCAGANTATGCCAATGTTCAGGCNCACTCTGGGAGTCAGGCAAATACTGCNGTCTATTTTGCCATGCTTCAACCGGGAGACAAAATTTTGACCATGAGCCTTCAGGATGGTGGTCATCTTACCCATGGACATCCCAAAAATTGCAGCGGCATGTTGTATAATGTGATTAATTACGGTGTTAACCCGGAAACTGGTTACATTGATTACGATTCTATCGAAGAAATCGCAAATCGAGAATCTCCCAAACTCATTACGGTTGGTGCTTCCGCTTATCCCCGTACCATTGATTTCGAAAGAATGGGGAAAATAGCAAAGGGCTGTGGTGCACTCCTTCTTGCTGATATTGCTCACATAGCAGGTTTGGTTGCTGCAGGGATTCATCCTTCCCCTGTTCCCCACGCAGATTTCGTTACAACCACGACTCATAAAACTCTTCGAGGACCAAGAGGGGGGCTGATTCTTTGCAAAGAAGAATTTGGAAAAGCTATAGACTCAGCTGTTTTCCCNGGTAATCAGGGAGGTCCATTAATGCATGTAATTGCAGCAAAAGCAGTTTGTTTTAAAGAAGCCGCGAAGCAAAGCTTTAAGGAATACCAAGAACAGGTGAAAGGTAATGCCTCTGCACTTGCCGATAATCTTTCTAATAAAGGATTTCACTTAGTTAGCGGAGGAAGTGATAACCATTTGATGCTTTTGGATCTTCGTCCCTCTCATCCTGAATTAACTGGCAAACAAGGACAGATTGCTCTGGATGGTGCCAATGTTACTCTTAACAGAAATACAGTGCCGGGCGAAACGAGGAGTCCTTTCCAAACGAGTGGCTTAAGAATAGGAACACCTGCAGTAACTTCCCGGGGAATGCGAGAGCCTGANATGGATATTATTGCTGAAATTATTGCCCNGGTTCTCAGTGACCCGGAAAATNTGAACAATATAAATGANTCACAAAAGAAGGCTCTTGCTCTTTGTGAGCAATTTGCATTACCTTATTAAGNTTTCCACCTTATAATCGTAAACTTTAACCTTACCTTATGAATAAAGATCAATCGAAGCGCAAAGGATTCACACTTATTGAATTATTAGTTGTTATTACAATTATTGGCATATTAGCAGGTATTGCTTTTGTCGGATTTGGAGATGTTTTTGGAACTGCAGGACGGACGGCAGCTCAAAAAAATCTTAAAACAATTTACGAATCGCTTGTTACGAACAGTCAGTTTTCTTTTCCGATGAGCGATGATGTGAAAAGTGCCGCTGATTTCGCGATTTGGTATCGTAAGAAAACGAATGACACCCGCCCTGAGCTTTGGTTCTTACCTGACGATGAAAAAGTACGTGATTTGGTTGAGGATGAAAGTAGTGATGGTATACCGTCTCAAATCCCTGGTGAATATGGAGAACTAGATGATGTAAAGGATGCCATCGGATACTCGGTTGCTATTCCTGGTGATGATGCAGAAAGTCGTAAATTTAATCGGAATTTAAAAAGTGGAGCATACCCCATTATTTGGACTCGGGGACTCGAATCTGGATCTGAAAAATGGAAAGTTGATTCACCTTGGGCCGGTGAAGGTGGCCATGTCCTATTTAGTGATGGTACTATTCGGTGGTACGATGACACAAAAGGACAAGATGAAAAAGGGGTTTTTACAGCGGCTATCAACAAAGAAGATGGAGCAGATAAAAAAGCAGAACCCACCAATGATATTTCCTCGGCACTTCCAGTTGGTTGGGAAATGACAAAAGATTAGTCATTTAAAGATCCTCTCTTCAATTCAATTTAAAATTAAGCTCCGTGAGCAAATTTAAAGTTCACGGAGTTTTATTTTTTGGTAAACAAGGACGAGCAAAAGTCTTTGTAGATGGAATAAATGAACCTATATCTCTTGCCAAGGGAGCATCAAGTACGGCTTTACACGGAGATATGGTCGAACTCAGAAAACTTCCACCTAAAAAGAAAAAATCAGATAGAAGAAAAAAAATCAAAAAAGTGGTTAAACCCCGATACGAAGTCAGTAAAGTTTTAAAGAGGGAAACTCAAGAATTTTTAGGTGTTATAAAAAAAGACTTGGGCAGGTTTTTAGTACAAGCTGAGAATACAAGATTGTTTGTTCCCTTTAAGATTTTAGGGGATTCAAGGAATGCAGTCGAACTAGACAAAGTGCTTGCTCAATTCGTAAGGTGGGATCCACCTGCCCGTATTCCTATGTGTAAAATAATACGTGTTCTTGGTCCTAGTGATGATCCACTTACAGATCATAAAGGAATTTTGGCAAAATATGGACTGAATTCTTCTTTTCCTGAAAAAGTTTTAAAAGAGGCAGATGCAATTCCTGAAAAAGTTTCCTCGAAGGAAATAAAAAACAGAATAGATAGCAGAAATTTATTCACTGTAACGATTGATCCATTGGATGCACGAGACTTTGATGATGCTCTTTCAATTCGTAAATTATCTGAAAAAGAATGGGAAATTGGCGTACATATTGCCGATGTTTCCAACTATGTAATTAGGGGCTCTGCTCTTGATCGAGAAGCTAACAAGAGAGGCAATTCAACCTATTTAGTCGGAGAAGTCGTCCCGATGTTACCTCCAAGATTATCAAATGGAATTTGTAGCCTGGTTGAAGATGAAGAAAGACTTGTAAAATCTGTATTTTTCAAAATTTCAAATGTCGGTGAAGTACTAAAATCAAAGATTTGTGAATCAGTTATAAAAAGTAATAAGAGACTGACCTACGAACAAGCTTCACTGTTCTTAAATGAAGATAATTTGGAAAAAATATGCATGGCTAAGCCCCCTCCCAGCCGATATTCAGGTAATCCTGGAAAATCTCTAAATGAGCTGCCCGAATCTTTCCTTTCTGAATTACAAAAAAATATCCGGAAAATTGCCGAATTTGCTTCAGTTTTTCGTGAAAAAAGAATGAAAAAAGGGGCTCTCGATTTAGAATCCTCTGAAGTTAAAATTCTCGTAGACAAAAAAGGAGAACCAGAAAAAATTCTGCAATCTGAAAATGATGAAAGTCATCATATGATTGAAGAGTTTATGTTACTTGCAAATGAAACAATAGCCAAAGAGTTTAGGAAAAAAAGGTTGCCCGGTATATTCCGGGTTCATCCTGATCCTGATCCTGAAAACTTGGAAGAATTAAGAGGTTTTCTTCAATTATTTGGAATTTCGTGTGGTGAATTATCAAGTAGGAAAGAAGTTTGTAGAATGCTGAACAATGTTAATAAACATCCCATTTCACAAGTTCTAAAAATTAAATTTCTGAGAAGTTTAAAGCAGGCATGCTATCGAAGTACTCCTGACGGTCATTATGGATTAGCCAAAAATGATTATCTACATTTTACCTCTCCCATTCGAAGATATGCCGACCTAATTGTTCATCGGGTCATAGAAAATATGCTCCGAAACCAAAAAAGTTCGAATGCTGATTTTTCTCGTTTTGAAAACACTGCGAAACATCTTTCTAAAACAGAAAGAAACAGTGTGGATGCAGAACGGGAGTCCATCAAAGATAAGCTCTTACTTTATTACAAAAAAGATATTGGCAAGAAGCCTCCCATTTCGCATCGTGCAATCATTACTGAAATTTCTCGCCGGGGATTTTTCATAGAACTAGTTGAAACCCTTGCACGTGGATTTGTGCCCATTCGTACCCTACCCCGAGAAATTGGCTATCGAGTGAATTCTAATGCTACTGCCCTGGTGGCTAGAAACCCAAAATTAAAATTAAAATTAGGTCAGGAAATCTCTGTATCTATTGAAAAAGTTTTTGTGTCTGATAAACAACTTGATTTTCGTCTTACCTAAGATATCAAATTGACAATTTTTTCAAAAATTTAAAATACCAACATGATGAATTTTAATTATCAAGAAGAGTTGGTACGAATCTGGGAAAAAGGAGTAGAACTTTACAAGTCAGGTCATAATTCACCTGATTCTTTTCCGATGTCTGAAGAACTTCCCTTTCTTCAGAGTATTGGTCTTAACCGAATGGACATTTTTGATTATGTGGAAGACTGGATCTGCGAAGGTACTCCAGACCTTGCCACTTTTCTTCTAATCCATGATATTAGAAGGTGTTTTTTTTTAGAGGAGCAAAATTCAATCCCTTCATCGAACCGTTTGGACTCTAGTTCTTTGCCCGGAAAACAGGAGAGCTTAGAGGGTATTACTTGGTTGCCTAGAATAATTCCAAAAGCTAGAGCTAAATTACGAGGTGAATTACCTCCAGAAACCATGTTTTGCTGCGGAGGAGATCGAGCATTTTTCAAACAAAATGATATTCATCCAGCCGAGTTTTTAAGAATTGTGCAAAAAGCAGCCGCAGACGATGATAAAATTATTTCTTGGGTACAAAAGAGAATTCAGTCCAAGAATAGTTAAATTAAAAATAATATGAAATTTGAAAAATACCACGCACTTGGGAACGACTACCTAGTTTTTGATCCTTGTGGAGAAGAGACCCTATTTAATAAATTGGAAATTGTTCGAATTTGTCATCGAAATTTTGGCCTCGGTTCGGACGGTATCTTGGTTGGTCCGGAGTTTTCAGAAAAAGCAGATTTCAAACTTACAATTCTAAATCCAGATGGCAGCGAGGCTGAAAAAAGTGGTAATGGCTTACGGATTTTCGCCAGATATTTAAGAGATTCCGGAAAAGTTAGTACGGCTCAATTCAAAGTTGAAACTTTAGGTGGAGTAGTAAGTTGTCAAGTCTCAGAAGATAAATCTGTAATTAGCGTAGAAATGGGAAAAGTAAGTTTCAGAAGCGATATAATTCCTGTAAATGTAGAGGGAGAAGATAGAGAAATTTGCAACGAAGTTATTAATGTGAAAGGAAATTCCTTTCAATACTATGCAGCAACAATTGGAAACCCCCATTGTGTTTTACCGGTTCAAAAAGTAAGTAAGTCAATGGCAATGGAATTTGGTTCTAGTCTCGAAAACCATTCGAACTTTCCAAACCGTACAAATGTTCAGTTCTTAGAAATTATCGATCGTAATCGTATTAAAATTGAAATTTGGGAAAGAGGAGCAGGATACACTCTGGCATCCGGAAGCAGTAGTTCTGCGGCTGGTGCAGTGGCCCGTAAAATGGGTTTATGCGACGAAAGCATAACTGTAGAAATGCCAGGGGGTGAAATAGGTTTGATTATTGATGATGATTACAATGTTCAAATGACAGGTCCGGCTACCAAGGTTGCCACAATGGAGCTTGTCCAAGAATGCCTAAGATAAATTCCTATCTTTCAGTAAGGGGTTTTCTAGCTATCCAAAATCTACATTCATCAGAAAAATCTTTAACAAGTTGAGATTCTTCCGAAACCCTTGAACGAAGAACATCCCGCTGAATTAAAAAGCCAACTTCTTTCAGATCCTTTCTTATTTCACTAGCATCTGGGACATGAATAAATAATCTACCGTTTGGTGTCTCTCCATATCGATCACCAAATTCCAAAAGTGCTTTATCTTGGATACCAACCCTCCATTTCTTTTGTTCATTTTCCCAAAATTTCTTCCATTTTGGAACCGAACGGTCATGAGTTGTAAAAACAAAATGCCCACCAGGCTTTAGCACTCGATAGCACTCTCTGATAGCTTTTTTACGATTTTTACGTTCGGGTATTTGCATCAATCCATTGAAACCAAATATAATTCCCTCAAATAAGTCTCTATCAAATTTTAGAGCGGTTGCGTCTTCATCGTAAAATACAATATCAGTCTTTCTTTCATGATGAATTTTAAGTGCCCGTTTTATCATCTTTCGGGAAATGTCTGTCGCAGTTAAATTATTATAACCAAGCATCCAAAGCGAAAAACTGATTCTTCCCACACCACAACCCAATTCTAAAATACGACTCGTAAAAGATGGAAAAGTATGCCTAAGAATAATTTCTTCTGATTTCCAAAGTCCAATTTTACGGGTTGCTTCTTCGTAATGATCAAGAACCTGATTATCTTCAAAATAAGATAAAACAGTATTTTGATTAACCTTCTTTTCGTTTTTTTTTGTTTTTATAGTATCAAATTTAACCACAGGATTCGGATAAAGGAAAGATAAGATGGCACTTGCCAATTCCAAATAAAAATAGTTTAATACACGATTTTCTATTATGAAAGCGACTATTCAAACACAAGGCAGTCAATTCACTGTTGAAAAAGGCGATAAACTATCTGTAAATCGCTTCCCCGACAAAAACGAAGGTGATCAAATCAGCATCGATCAAGTCCTCATGGTTGTTGACGAGGGAAAGGCAACCTTTGGAGCTCCAAATGTAGACGGTGCTTCAGTGAAAGCTAAAATCCTTGAAAATAAAAAGGATAAGAAAGTTATTGTTTTTAAAAAGAAAAGAAGACAAGGATACAAAAGAAGAAAAGGTCATCGTCAACATATTTCTGTTATTGAAATAGAATCGATCGATCTAAAATAAACATCGGAGAACTTAAGATATGGCACATAAAAAAGGACAAGGTACTTCCCGCAATGGTAGAGACAGCAATAGTAAACGTTTAGGCGTTAAGAAATTTGGTGGCGAATCTGTTGTAGCCGGCAATATTATTTTAAGACAAAGGGGTACTAAATACCACCCAGGTAAAAATGTTGGACTCGGAAGAGATTTTACACTCTTTGCCCTTAGCGATGGAAAGGTCGAGTTCGACAAACCACACCGATTAGTAAATGTTGTCTCTGGCAACTAAAAGACACTAAGTTTAAGTAAATTTATTTTAGATTAAGCCTAACTAGGCAATAATTTACACTCAAAAATGAGTGATCTGGAAGATATCGAGAATTTAGTTGAGCTAAGTTTTGAAGAAACGAGAGTTCTAGGTTCACTTATTGAGAAAGAACTCACGACTCCGGAATATTACCCGATGAGTCTCAATGGTTTGGTCAATGCCTGTAATCAAAAAAACAATCGATTGCCCAAGACCAACCTCGAGGAGAATGAAGTTCAACAAATTATCGAAGACTTAAGGATAAAGCGACTCGTTCATCGGGTTGATTTAGTTGGCTCAAGAGTACCAAAGTTTCAGCATAATGCGGAAAAAGAACTTGATTTGATCAAAGCAGAGAGAGCAATCTTTGCAGAATTGCTCAATCGTGGACCTCAAACCACCGGTGAGCTTCACAACCGCTGTAATAGAATGTTCGATTTCGATGGAATTACTGATGTTGAAGAAACTCTTGAAGAATTAAAGGAAAGAGATCCACCTTTCGTTGATATCATGGCTCCTGCACCAGGTCAGAAAGAAAAAAGATGGTATCACTGTTTAGCTCCTCCTCCTAACATACAGGAAATAGGAGGAAATTCATCAGTTTATATTCCAGCTCCAAGCAAAAGTACTGAACAAATCGAAGAAATGACCAAAGAATTTAAAGATTTAAAAGATGAAGTGGAAACCCTTCGATATCAACTCAGAGAAATTGCTNACGAATTTANNAATTTCAAAAAACAATTTGANTNAGAATTGCTAAATCTCGNCATTATCTAAAGGCGAGTATTTCCTAATNCNAAGCCCTCACGNAAATCTTCGTAAGCAAATTTAACTCCATCCTCCAATTTTATCTCTGCTTCCCATCCAAGAGAGTTCATAAGGGACACATCCAACCTTTTTACTGGCATACCATCAGGCTTAGTTAGATCGTTTTTAATAGAACCTTGAAAGCCAATCGTTTCTTTTACGATCTCAGCAATTTCAAATATTGAATGATCAATACCGGTTCCCAAATTAACCCAATTTGGAGGATCTTTCAGAGTTAAAAGAAAAAGAACTCCTCTTGCTAAATCATCAACATACATCAATTCGCGTCTAGGTTTACCACTTCCCCAAATTGTAACCTCTTTAATACCTGCTTCCTTGGCTTCATAAAATCGTCTGATCATAGCAGGTAGAACATGTGCGTTCTCACTATGATAATTATCGCCGGGGCCATATAAATTAGTTGGCATTGCACTATGAAAAAGAACTCCATATTGATTCCGGTAATGCTTGCACATTTCTAAACCTGCGATTTTCGCCAAGGCATAAGCCTCATTGGTTTTTTCAAGCATACCAGTTAATAAATAATCTTCTTTAATAGGTTGCTTTGAGGCACAAGGATAAATACAAGAGCTACCAAGATTCAAAAAACGCTCAACACCATTTTCCCAGGCAGAGTGAATAAGATTAACATTAATAAGAAGATTTTGATGGATAAACTCAGCTGGGAAAGTGTTATTTGCATATATTCCACCAACCTTTGCAGCAGCATTGATAATAATATCTGGCTTTTCTTTTCTAATGAACTGGCAAACTGCATTCTGATCAAGCAAATCAAGCTTTTTACGCTCAGCCAAAATTAATTCAAATTCCGGATTGCTTCTCTTTATTTCACGAACTAGTGCAGACCCAACCATACCTTGATGGCCAGATATGTAGATTTTTTTCATTAATCAAGATTTGCCAAACTTAAAGCCTTTTCCTGTTGAGCAATCTTCATATCTTCCTCCACCATTAAAGAAACGAGCTCTTTAAAGGTAGTATTGGGCGACCAACCAAGATTGGATTTGGCTTTTTCTGGATTACCAATCAATAAATCAACTTCGGCTGGCCGCTCATACTTTTTATCAAAACCAACATATTCATTCCAATCCAAGTCGAGAATAGAAAAAGTTTCTTCTAAAAATTCGCAGACAGTATGAGTTTCATTTGTAGCAATAACATAATCTTCAGGGTTATCTTGCTGAAGCATTAACCACATTGCTTCCACATACTCCTTAGCATAACCCCAGTCTCTTTTGGAATCTAAATTTCCTAAAATAAGTCTTTTTTGAAGACCTAGCTTTATACGGGTTGCGGCACGGGTAATTTTTCGGGTCACGAAAGTTTCACCCCTTCTGGGTGACTCATGGTTAAATAAAATACCTCTACTCGCATGTATCCCATAGGATTCTCTGTAATTTACGGTTAACCAATGTGCGTATACCTTTGCACATGCATATGGGGAACGAGGCCAAAAAGGGGTTGTTTCAACTTGAGGTACTTCCTGAACTTTACCAAACATTTCAGAAGAAGAAGCTTGATAGTAACGAACTTTATTTACCAATCCGGCTTCCCGAATAGCTTCCAAAATTCTAACTGCACCTACACCGGTAACATCTCCAGTGTATTCGGGAATATCGAATGAAACACGAACATGGCTCTGTGCTCCTAGATTGTAAATTTCATCAGGTTGTAAGTCATAAAGTAATTTTACTAACTGTACTGCATCGGCAAGATCACCATAATGAAGATATAATTTTGTATCATCCACCAGTGGATCTTTGTATAAATGATCTAATCTTGAAGTGTTAAAAGTGGATGCTCGACGAACAATACCGTGCACTTCGTATCCTTTATCTAAAAGCAATTCAGCAAGATAGGAACCATCCTGACCTGTTATACCTGTAATTAATGCCTTTTTCATGTTGAATTTATATTTGAAAGATTCTCTTGGGTAAAGCTTGCTATTCTCAAATTTTAATAATCATGACCGTTGACACATTAGTCAAACCTAGGATATAGAGTTAAGATTGTTGGGGGGATTAGCTCAGTTGGTTAGAGCGCATGCATGACACTCATGTGAACTAATATTTCAATAACCCCCAAATCCCATATAAAATCAA
>NZKY01000085.1 GCA_002694035.1 Opitutia bacterium | reverse complement strand
TTTGAAAGTAAAAATAAATCTACTGATTCTGAAACAGAATCTACTACTGGCAAACGTATAACCTTTCCTCGGTTAAGGGAATTCCAAGCATGACTCGCATCGTAGGAAATTTCGATACTCTTACCATCTGTAATTTCAAAATCGAAAGAATATGTATTCCCCAACTTAAAAGAAACAGTGGCAATTTTTACAGGATCCAAAGGATGTGAATTAATATTGCATTCAAAAGTAAAATCTTCCACTTCACTCGAATCGTTAAAGTAATCCGTATTAAGAAGAGATGCTTTAGGGTAATCAATCATCCAAGCTTTAGGATTTGGAACCTTCTTGCTGTTCTTTTCAAAATAAGAAAATAGGAAGCTCGCGGCTTCAGAATTTGTATAAGTAAAAGATTTACTGGATTCATCAATTGTCCAACTCCCGTTAGACTTTTTCCCAGGAATCCAAAATAGGAACTTTTTACCCACAATATAATCTTGGGATAACAAAGATTTTTGTTCATTTGGTTCGGTACTGGTTTTGGGCAATTCAAATTCAAGCTCAGTAATCTTAGTACCGTCAAATTTTATATTTATATCAACCTTGCCAAGGTCTCTTTCGAGAAAATCATATAATTCTTCAATTCTTTCAGCTTCCTCCTCCTTGAAGGTGTACGCTTTTCTAGTGGTTCCATTAATGGGTAAATGAATTCTAAACTGCTTGCGGTCAAAATAAGCTGTTCCTTTTCCACTGAGAGATTTAAGTACCATGGGTTCACCCATTTCTTCTTCCTTTGGCAAGTCATCAGTTTCACTATTAACGGTTTCAGAATCGCCAGGCATTTTAAAGGGTTCAACATGAACAATTCTTGATCCCTCAAGCCTTAACTCCAGGGGAATTCTCTCCCCCTTTTTAATAATTTCGCCAAGCCTTAGCATTCTTTCAGCATCATCCTTACTAACCCTTCTTAGGTCATAGGATAAAACTTCATCACCCACTTTTAATTCAAGTTCATTCTCATTTCTTATAACCTCGAGATTTGCAACCTCCTCAAAATCAATTTCACGCCTTAATCCTCGCTCTGAGGGCTCAGGAGCGATGGCTAAATCCTCAAACACTAATTCGTCATCAATTTCTTTAATCACAACTCGCAATTCATCTCCTTCCGAACTTTTATCCAAAGCACTCTCGAATTGATCAAATTGTTCATCCTTCACATTAATTCTTATTGGTTCATCAGACCCGACATCTAATTTGACCCATCTCAAGAAACGATTTTTTTCAACAATTTTTAAATATTCAACCCGATTCAATTTAGCAAATGAACCAGGGGTTAATTCATTGGAATCTGAATCCAATTTTTTTTCAGGTTCCTCATTTGTTTGAACAGTTGAATTATCACCTGAATCAGGATCTTCCTGATTAAACCAGTCACCAAGGTTATAAGCGAGTCCGACTATCAAAGCTCCAAGTAAACATAAGGCTGTTGAAATCACAGCAAGTTGAAGGAGCCAAGGTCTTTTCTTTTTTTCTTTTTTTACATTTCCGTCCTGTGGTTTTACAGAACTTCCAGATGGGGTTGCTGTAGTGTAGGGAGATCGCGTTCCTTTTATTTGCTCAATTTGTGAAGAACTCAAAGGAGAACGAGTAGTAGAAGAAACGCCCTTTTTCACCCTCTTGGTTGTCGGTGCAGTTGGACCTTTCCTTGCAATATGGGCCAAAGCAGGATCTGGTTCATCTGAAAGCACTGTTGAAGTCCATTCCCTAAGATCGATATAATTCCTTANCCCCCCCTGTTTTAAACGCTCTCCTGCGGGTTGTCCCTCTACNCCAAGCCATGCAAATGATTTGGGATCATCATTTCCCTGCAAAAAAGTGGTAAATGGGAAATCCCATGAATCCAATGAAATTTTCAGCAATGCACACGATTCGGCGAATAATTGAAGTAAATGTTCAGTNCGATTGGGCGTGTTCTCCAAAACAATTGGTTTAACCATTGAGGCGGAAACCAAAGAGGATGCGTTGCCCGGATCATTTGTAAAACTGAGCCAGTTTTTGCAAGGCACAAGTCCTTTTGATTTAAAACCGCTTAGGGATACCTCTTCAGCAGGAGTAAGATATCTGGGTCCTTCTTCCCATTTTGTTTTCCATCCATTCCAATTAAGAAAAATTTCAGCTGGTGATGGACAGGTAGCAATTTCAAAACCATCAAGGATTAAATGGTGAGCAATGTAATTAGTGCGATTTGTATAATCAAGTCCAGCATCACAGATTTTTGTAAGTACATAAAATTCTTCGGACCCTAATGTAATCTTACGGTAAGTAAAAATTTCAGCTTTATTACCACCCACTTGCTGTCCGAAATCATAAACGCTAAAGCGTTCCAATTCACGGACCAAACGATGNCTTATGTCTTTATGCCTAGCTACAGTACAATAACCACTCCGCCCNGGTTCTAAACCTTGTGGGGTGCTTGTAAATATTAATTGTTGAGCCATGAAAGGAAGGATGTTCCAATCATGTGCCGGAGATTACTGGCAATAGATCAGGCTCGACATGGTGCAAGACCCAAAGAGTGGGAACCTCAACCATGACTGGGTCAAGTTTGTCAGGATCTGGAGCAATAAATTTCTGACCATCTAGTTCTACTTTTTCTGGACTGTGCCCGAAAGGACTGACAGGAAAATATCTGACATTTCGTGAAAGTGCTTCAGAATTTGCCACGATGGACGGATGCATATCCATCATATACTCTCTGAGGATTTCAGAATTTTTCTCCACTATATCCAAATCGAGTTGCTTATCCTTAATGGGCCATAAGATTCTCTCCCAATCAAGTTGGTCTTTTAAAATGTCACATTTACCAATCATTACCGCAATCGGGATATCAATCTTATCCGCTATACTAATATTTTGATTTTGTTTCACGCGGATTTCCAATTCAGCCATTATGATATCNTGTTGATCCAACCTCTTACCACTCCCATCCATAGAGAACTGNGGATCNTCGTGACCNCGCAGAGCTCTGCGGAANTCAGGACTGGCGATCGGATCAAAAAGAAAAAAGATACCTGATGAACTTGCTACATGCAATGTCCCTGGACTTTCTTCATTGGCAATCCCAGGCTCAAAATGCTCACCCGCATTGTCATAAAAAATTAGAGAGCAATCGTGCCCAGAACCTCTTGGGTCAGACATACTAAAAACAAATGGACGAGGAAGGGCGACCACCCGATCATGCCTTTGTAACCTCTCGTACATTTCACCTTCGAGTTGTGTTTTTATAAGCATGGCATCGGCAGAACTACTGCCCGCAAAAAGCCTGTTTTTCATGGAATTCAGAATTGCATTACAACTCGGATCAGCATCACGAAAAGCAATGCCAAATTCCCGAAATAAAGTTCTTTGTAACTGTCTGACAAGCACACTGAGATAATAAGATTTACCCGCACTTGGAGCACCGACAATAGAAAAAATATGGTGGGTCACATCCATAAAGCCAGGAGGCAATTTCCTATGGCAATGAGGACAGGCAACATCGGTGGTTGGTAAACCCATCGCATCCATTGCCTGACCTTTCGAATTAAATTCTGTTGGAACGAAGCGAAGCATCGAATCCTCTCCGAGTTTTCGATCCCCTCGTAAGTCTTCATGGACTGCGATACTCAAAACATCAGCACGGTCAAATTTAAGCCAACATGTTGGACATGTAAACTCTCCCCTGTCTGGGTCGACTACTATCTCTTCTTCGTAAAGTGCCTCTTCTTCTTCATCCTCATCTTCTGGACGTTGAAGGAACTCAATTAAATGAACCACCCAAAAAGGGACATCCAAACCTACAGGCTTTATCGCACATTCAGAAATGTCAGCACCAAATTCCTGAATTTTTTCAAGAACTTCAAACCGGCTACATTGAACATAGTCAGTCCCGGTTCGACCATTAGCTAAAATCCATTGACCTTTTTGAATCTGATCAGCCCATGCTTTTGGGTCTTTGCCGGCAAAAACAACCAACGGATAACCCAAAAACTGAAGAGTACAAACTTCATCATCTTCGACATTAAAGGGCTCAGCAAATGGACCTCCATTTACAAGCAACCGCTCATCTCCTTTTTTATTGGGAACAATACGAAATGCGTTGCCTGATTTCTTAACCATGCAGGCTCCTTCCCAGTCTTCTCCTCCAGGAACTTGCCAATCAGCATTCCCCATACATCCGACAATGAAAGGAAATTTATCCAACATGCGAAACTGACCTTCAAGACAGTCAAAAATTCCGATCGTACTCTTCTTGCCTAGCATGGGAAATGATTAAAGGGATGAAACATAATGAAATAAAATAATTTTATCGTTGTATCGTATTGGCAATCTCGCTGAATTGGCAAAACAATTTTGTTCCTCTTTCAGGATTCCTGTCTAGAAATTCCAAGGGGATTTTGCTCTTTTAACTCATCAGGCAAAAACTCGTCTGGAAAACCCTGATAACAAACTGTGCGAGCAAAGCGTAAGATAGCCCCTGTACCCACAGAAGTTGAGCGACTGTCTGTTGTAGCTGGATAAGGTCCACCATGAACAATTGATTCACAAACCTCCACACCAGTGGGAAATTGATTAAATAAAATCCTCCCTGCTTTCGTTTTTAAAATTTCGATAAAGTCCTCATATACAGCCAAATTTGATTCTTCACCAAAAACACTTGCTGTTAACTGACCATCCAATTTTGACGCAACCTTTAAAAGATCGCTTTTATCCCTGTAAGAAACAAGCAAAGTTGCAGGTCCGAATATTTCATCACTTAAGCCCGGCTCAGCTAGAAAAGATTCGATATCAGTTTGGAAGACTGAAGTACTTACACTGCACTCTTCAGCATTTTCAGAAGGCTCGGCACTTAACAAGGAATTCACACCAGAAAATCCTTCCATTTTTCTTAAATCTTGAAAATATGTGTCTTTAATACCCTTGTGCAACATGCAACTCGGTTGAAAAGTTTTCATTTTCTCATGGTACTTTTCAACAAATCTCTTGCCAATAGAGTTGTCAGGAAAAAATACAATTCCAGGGTTTGTACAAAACTGACCTACCCCTAGTGTGGCAGAGGCAAATAAGTTTTCTGCAATCTCAACGACATTATTTTCACGAAGTTCGGGAAGTAAAAATATTGGATTCACACTACTCATCTCAGCAAAAACAGGAATAGGAGAAGTTCTTTGTGATGCTATATCGAACAATGCACGACCGCCCGCCCGAGAACCCGTAAAACCAACTGCTTTCACCACCTCATTTTGGACAAGCCACTGACCAACAGTTCGTCCTTCTCCAAATAGCAAAGAAAAAATTCCTTCAGGCAAACCAAGTTCTTTTGCCGAATCAACGATAAGTTTTCCAATTAGAAGAGCTGTTCCAGGATGGGCGTGATGAGCCTTAACAATAACCGGACAGCCAGCAGCCCAAGCCGAGGCTGAATCTCCCCCGGCAACCGAAAAAGCAAGAGGGAAATTACTTGCACAAAATACAACAACTGGACCGACTGGATGCAACATCGCACGCAAATCTGGTTTCGGAATCGGTTTTCGATCAGGTTCAGCTCTATCAATCCTAGCGTCCACCCATGAACCCTTTTCAACTAAGTTCGCAAACATTCTTAGCTGTCCAGAAGTTCGTCCAGCTTCACCACGAACTCGGAGTTCAGGTAGAGCCGTTTCCGCACTCATTACTTCAACCAGATGATCCACGACAGAATCAATTTTATCAGCTACAAGATTGAGAAANTTTGCTTTTTCCTTNCCAGATAGAGAGGCCAATTNTAGCGAAGCNGACTCAGCTAACTGGCATGCTCTTTCTACNTCTTCTTGNGAAGCATGTGCATANTGNACTGATAAGTTTTGCCCAGTACTCGGATTTANCGCCTGAAANTNATTACCTTGNTCGGNACCTCTCGAAAAACCAATTAATGAAGTTTCTGTCATGTTTTGAATTATGTTTATTTTTTCTTTTCAGCAAAATTTGTAAGTGTCCCGATTGAATCAATAGATATTGAAACCTCATCTCCACTTTGTAATGAAAAATCATTTCCTGGTACAATACCTGTTCCAGTCATAAGAAAAACCCCATTAGCAAAAGTACACTCTCGGAATAAGTAACCAATCAAATCATCAAAAGATCTTTTCATTTGCGAAAGAGTGGTATCTCCTGAAAAAACATTAGCCCCTTCCCTTTTTATTTCAATTGAAACGAGAGAAGATAAACAAATGGGTACATCCGGAACAAAAAGACAGGGGCCAAGACATGCACAGTCATCAAATGTTTTTGCCTGGGGCAAATATAAAGGATTCTCCCCCTCTATGCTTCTGGAAGAAACATCATTGCCAATAGTGTAGGCAACAATTTTTCCTGAGCTTGTAGCAAGTAAGGTAAGTTCAGGCTCAGGTACATCCCATGTAGAATCCCGACGAATTCTAAAAGCCTGCCTATGACCGACTACCCTGCCCGGTGTTGCCTTGAAAAAAATCTCCGGTCTTTCGGCTTGATAAACCCGGCTGTAAAAATCTCCCCCTCCCGAATCCTGGGATTCTTCCATTCTAGCCAATCTACTGGAATAATAGGTTACTCCTGCTGCCCAAACCTCTTGAGTTCCTACTGGAGCAAGAATAATTCTTTCAAGATCAGTCTGATTTACTGGTTTATTTTTACCCGTATTCCATAGCTCAAGCAGATATGAGTGCAAATTATCACGATTAATTAATTCATCCCACTCAAGTTTTTGATCAATCAAACGAAATTCATCTTTTCTTTTGATCAAAAATCCTTCTGCAGTTTTGTACAAATGCATAAATATTTAAAGGGTAACAGGTTAAAATATTTGTATAATTGCAACCTAATGCTCAATCAAGAGGTAATTCGTAACAAACAACAGATTCATCATCTCTGGCATAAATGTATTTACCTGAATATGCAGGATGAGCCCATGTTTTGGCAACCACTTGCTCGCGCCAATATTCCTTGTATCCATCTTTATTCAGATTGAGAAAAACTAGTTCTCCCTCGGCATTTAAAGCAAGTACTTCTCCCTTCGATTGATCAACCCAGACGAGACTTGCCTGTGGATTTCGATCAGCGGTCGTTAAGTTGTGATTGTCCCGCCAAAAAATTTTACCCGTTCTTAATTCGAAAGAAGTAAGTCCGTTTGAACGATCGAGCATAAAACAAGTCCCTTTTCGATAAAGAGCCTGAGACATCAATCCACGAATATTGTCTTCATCCGACCATAAAATTTTTGCTTTTTGCAAATCTTCACTCAATTGAATAGCTCGGGTTCCATGCCAATACCCGCTAACTAGAACAATACTTTGGTGAAAAATCGGCTTTGTTATAGAAACACCATATTTTACCTCATAAGGAATCTCCCAAACAATACTTTTATCTTCCTTACAAATTCCCATTATTTTGTTTGGCCCCCAACAAACTAATTGCTTCTTCTCTCTACTTTCGATCAACAATGGAGGTGCGTATCCGGCTTTATCATCCTTTCCAGCCTTCCAAAGAGTACTTCCTGAGTCAGCAGATAATGAAATAATACTTCCCAAAGGCTGGCATCCAGCATGGTAAATAATTTCGCCATCGATTATTTCGGGTGTACTGGAAAACCCCCAGATTGGGAGAATTCCCTTTTCTTCTAATGATAAATTACGAAACCAAATTTTTTCGCCGTTTCGTGCATCCAGCGAAAATGCATGCCCCCGGGCACCAAATCCGAAAGCCTTGTCTTTATGGATTAAAACAGATGCACGGGGTCCCTTCCCGTATCCCATATCTTTGTAATTAACAGGATATAGGAATTTCCAAATTATATCCCCATTCTGGGCATTCAAACACACCACCCGTTCGTAAGCTTTCCCTTCTTCACCAGTTTCCTTATCCATCAAATAAACTCTTCCGTTAGAGACGCTAACTCCGGAATACCCTGGATTGATTTTTGTCCTCCAAATCCTCTTTAGCCCAGCTTTGGGTAACTTTTGAGAAATCTGAGGTCCGTTCCATAACCCATTCCCATTTGGTCCTCTCCAACGTTCCCAATCAGCGGATAAAGTTTGGTTCGTAATAAAAATAATGATTAGAAGGTTAAAAATTAACTTCATAAAAAATATTTATTTAGAGAGGAAATCGTGAAGTTTATTTGCAATTTTTGGACCAATTCCTTCCATTTTTTGAATTTCTTCAGGCTTTGTATTTCTGAGCTTTTCTATGGAGCCAAATTGGTCAAGAAGTGCCTGTTTTCTAACTTTACCCAGGCCCTTAAAATCATCTAAAATTGACTCCTTTATTCGCTTGCTTCTCAAATCAGCATTATACTGGTTGGCAAACCGGTGAGCTTCATCCCTAACCAATTGTAATAAGCGTAGACCCTGATCTCTTGGATCAAGCACAAGATCGTCCCTTTTGTCTGGAAAAACAATTGATTCTTCTCTCTTTGCGAGCCCAACCAAAGCTGGTGCTTGGGTGTTTAAATCCTTGAATGCATTTAGAGCCGAGCTTACCTGACCGGCTCCACCATCAATAACAACAAGATTAGGGAATGTCTGACCAGCTTTCAGAAGTCGACCATAACGACGCCCGACCACCTCTTCCATCGATCGAAAATCATCATTACCCACAAAGCTTTTTATCTTAAATCTTCGATAAGATTTCTTATCTGCTTTTCCATCTGCAAAACGCACCATGGAAGCAACAACAAAGGTTCCGGAAACATGAGAAATATCAAAGCATTCTATAATATGCGGGAGATTTTTCAGATTCAGAACATCTTTTAACCTCTCCAGGGCAAGATCGTTATTCTCGGATTGAACTGGCCATTTTTTTGTAAAGCGTCTCGTCTTTTTTATGGTTTTGGAAAGAGCATTAGCCAAGTCTCTACACTCAGCAGCCCTTTCAAATTCCATAGACTCGGCATAAGTTTTCATCTTGTCACGCAACTCATCGAGCCAATTTTTCGCCTTCCCTTCCAAAAAGGAGCAAGCCTCCTCAACCCTGATCGCGTATTCCTCTTTTGTCGTTTCGTTGTGACCCGCAAAGATTTCCGCTCTTGCATCATCATATAGAAGATATTTTCCGTTCATTAACTTTTGCGGATTGGCATCTGATAGTAAAATACCAAATTTTTTTCTCATCTCCGAAAGAGTTGATCTTAAAAAACCGGCTTGTGCAAATGGCCCGTAATAATGTGCACCATCCTCTTTCTTATTTCGACAGAGCCGAAAACGGGGAAGTTCACTCTGTAANTCAACCCTTACCANTAAAAACTGCTTNTCATCAGTAAAATCTGTATTGTANCGGGGTTTATATTCCTTGATNAGTTTNCCTTCCAATAAAAGGGCTTCTGTTTCGTTCTTGGTTTCATGAATGGAAATGTTACATACCATTTCAACCATTGCAGCAATTTTGGGCTGTGCACGAATAAACCTTTTCGAACCCTGAAAGTAACTGCTTACCCTTTTTTTTAGATTTTTTGCCTTTCCCACATAAATAACATGCCCCAAACGATCCTTCATTAAATAAACTCCAGAACCCTGAGGTAATGTCCTAATGAAAGATCGTAATTCAGCTTTCTGATTTTGCATTGGCAATCTGTAAAATCTTGAGTATTTTATAATTTGGCAANAACACAAATTTACTAGCTTTGAACATCAAACACAACTGCCCATGAGTTCGTCCCTACGCGTAGAAACTATAACCCTCGGAGACGAATTACTCCTAGGTGTTCGCGAAAATACCCACCTTACCTATCTCGGAAATCAACTCGCTCACCACGGAATTGAACCCGCCGCCAACTTAGTTATCAGAGATAACCCGGAAGATATCCGTTTATTTTTTTCAGAAGCATGGAATAGATCTGATCTAGTCATCACAACAGGGGGACTTGGCCCCACAACCGATGACATGACNAGAGAAAATATTGCTCAGGCTTTAGGAGAACAGCTCGTTTTTGATCCNAATGTTGAAATTGCTATAAGACAGAGATTTAGCCAACTTGGCCGAGCGATGCCTGAAATTAACCTAAGACAATGTTATCGCCCAGGAAATGCTGAAGTCATTAATAACCCATACGGGACCGCACCAGGACTTTGGTTGAAAAAAGATAACAAAATATTGATTATGTTACCCGGACCGACAAGAGAAATGCATCCTATGTTTCAGGAACAAATTATTCCGAGGCTTCAAAAAGAAGGATGTTTTCCAGAAATTGATTGTTATTTGCAAATCAGGACTGCAGGGATTGGCGAATCCAATGTAGCCGAGAAAGTTGAACATCTTTTNAAGGGAAAAGAAGCACTACTTATTGGCTACTGTGCTCACGCGGGAATGGTGGACATTCGCTTGAGTTCACTCGATTCTGACATCATCAATGATCAAGATCTTCATGACCTTGCGGATGCGTGCAGGGATGCACTCGGAGAGGATTTCGTATGCACNGGCGAACGGACACTCGCAGAAGTTATCTTTAGGGAATTGCGAAATTTAGACAAAACCCTAGCAGTTGCTGAGTCCTGTACGGGTGGCCTTTTATCTTCCTCTTTCACAGAGATCCCTGGAATATCCAAGGTTTTTCACGGAGGTGCGGTTTGTTACCATAACGATGCTAAGGTGCAAATGCTCGATGTCCCCGAAAGTATGATTGAACAACATGGTGCNGTCAGTGAAGAAGTGGCCATTGCCATGGCCACAGGTGCCTGCGAAAAATACGGTGCGGACTACGGNCTAAGCGTTACTGGATTTGCCGGTCCAACTGGTGGAACACAAGTTCTTCCAGTCGGTTCAATTTTTCTTGGATATTCCTCACCTGTAGGTGTTTGGGCCAAAAAAATTCAGTTGCGGGGCGATCGTGCATCCAATCGAAGAAGAGCCGCAACTGCAGCACTCGACTGGATGAGAAGAAAGCTCAGGAANTACAAACTTGAAGAAGTCTTTGCTGCAGCAGAAATGGAAAACTTTGATCTNTAATCATCAAGTTTTNTCAAGATTTTAGGCATAATCTTTTCTGATGGCAAAACATAACTTTTTTGCGGTTGTCGGTGACGATGATTATGTAGTTCGTCAACGGGCTAANGAAATTTTTGATAAACACATTGAACAATTCCCTGACGATCTTTCAAGGGAACAAATTGATGCCCGTGCAGATAAGGTGGGAGATGTGGAAGAAATTTTGAACGAAGTAAAGACTGCCGGGCAAACTCTTTCTCTTTTTGGTGGTGGAAAATTAATCTGGATAAATGAGGCAAACTTCATTAACCAAACCCGANTAGGTGCGGCTCAGGGGTCAAAAGATGCCCTCGAATCCATTAANAAATTTCTTCAAGATCTAGGAGAAACNGTGGTAATACTTTCTGCCTGCCCTGTACATCGTGCACATTCTTTTATAAAATGGTTACAAAAAAATGCCGCTTATGAAGATGTNGCNAANCAGGAAAAAGNAGATGTTGCTTTTCGCAGAATTGTTCAAGAAACCGCTCAATCCTGCGGAGTAAGCTTTGCCAATGGGGCACTTGAATTCTTTGCAGGTAAAATTGGAGCCCACCCGAGGCTAGGCGTTGAAGAAACNAAAAAACTGGCGGCCTTTTTAGGTGAGGATGGTAGCCAAATTACAGAGCAACTCATCATNGAATTAGTGCCTGATTTTGGAGAAGGAGATTTTTTTGAAGCGGCTGAAGCTTTTTTCTCAGGCAATTTAAAGTGGACTCTGGATGCAATAGACAGACATTTTTTCCATGCNAAGGATGCACGCCCACTTATAAGTAATTTACAAAATAGAAATCGATTACTTATTCAATTACGGGTTTTAGTCGACGGAGGCGAATTAGATCCCAATGCTAGGTTGGGAAAAGATCAAATTGATAGAATTGCTCAAAAGCATACCCAACATTTTTCCGATTCNGGAGATAAAACTTCCCTTAATTTATTCTCTCAAAACCCATGGTTTGTTGGACGCCTGCTACCAATTACAAAAAGATTCTCCACCCGTCGACTGATTGATTTACAAGCTGGATTAATTNACGCTTTTGAAAAATTGTTATCTCAACCAAAGGAAGATCAAGGAAATATCCTTAAAGATTTAGCGATTAGAACTCTTTNTTAACTGTTAAATTTTCATGATATTAAAAAAGNCTAACTTCCTAAAATANTCTGAAAATCAACAACTANACTNTGANCAAAAAGCTAATGTTAATTCTTGTGCTTTCATCCTTTCTTGTTTTTGGAANTGATNTAGGACTCAACTAACAAATTCNTCAAAAACTCGATCTNATTTTATAAAAAGTTGATGATATAGAAAACGGGTTACCAAGCTTGAAAATGAAAACGATTACCTTCAGCAAGNCCTTAAAGAGGTTGAAAAGTCTGCTAAAGAGATCACGCATTCTCAAAAAATTATCATTCCAAAAAGCGAAAAAGGAAAACAATCATTTTACTACAAATTACGAATCGGGATACAGAGTGATTCTGACCGCAAAAAAGGCCAATATACAAAAATAGAAACTTGGAAAATGGTTAAAAGAAATCTTACATGTCACCAAATTCGATCGATTCTTGGTAATCCAAATAAAATTAAAGGTAATTTAATCCCCAGAATTGATCAAGTTTATCATTACTTTGGTGATTTGGATGCAGATGGTAATAAAGACACTGATCGGGTAAATTTTTATCGGGATTGTGC
>NZKY01000084.1 GCA_002694035.1 Opitutia bacterium | reverse complement strand
CTGAGAAATGTCGAAGATCAGTCTCCGTTCAGCGTGTTGTCTGGTCCGTCTAAATAAGGGATCATCCTCCATAAAACATTGGATTCTTTACAGACTCTTTTGGGAATGTGCGAGTCAAATAACTTTTCTTTGAGATTGCTCCTTTCATTTCGAAGTATTACTTGATAATAAATGTATTGGGTAGCGAATTCCCTCAAATTTAATTCTATTCTTTCGGTTCTGATATTTTCTTTTTCAGTTTCAGGAGAACCTTTTTTATCGCCTCAAAACCCTTTTTTGAGACATGAGATTCGTCTTTTGCAAGACGAAAGAATAATCAGCTCTTGTTTGAACACATGGCCATATGATTTGGGTAACTTCTACGGTAAAAATTTCGAAACTTCATGGAAGCATGATTTGTTAGGTGATACTCTCAGAAGAGAAAACCAATTGGGCCTTAATTCACTTAAATCATCAGTTAGGATTTCTGATAATAAAACAACTTCTAGATCTTTCATTAATAAACCAAGAAGCCAATTCAATTCTCAAATTGAGACTTCTTGGATGAGTGACCGCTTTGCAGCTAAGTTATCATTGCTGGCACTTTACGGAGTTGAAAATGATTGGAAAGGAAGAAAAGATGATGGTATTCAATTAGACGGATCGTATATTTCGGCTCGTTTGGGAAATTGGTCTACTACCTTTGGACAAGTTGATCGATGGTGGGGACCAGGTTGGGATGGAAGTCTCATTCTTTCTACAAATGCCAGACCAATTCCCCAAACGAGCCGAAATGTAAGATCCATCCAATTGAATACCATCATCACTTCTTCCTTTCCAATCATTTTCAACTCCATAAAGTGCCAGCAGAGATAACTTAGCAGCAAAACGATCACTCATCCAAGAGGTCTCAATTTGAGAATTGAAGCGGCTTCTTGGCTTATTAAAAAAAGATCTGACAGTTGTTTTATTATCGGTAAATCCAATTGATGATTTAAGCGAATTAAAACCCAATTGGTTCTCCTTCCCAAAAGTATTTTCTAACAAATTATGCTCCCAAGAAGTTTCAATATTTCTACCGTAGAAGTTACCCAAATCATAAGGCCATGTATTTAAGCAAGTGTTAATAATTCTTTCGTCTTGCAGGAGGCGAATCTCATGACGCAAAAAAGGATTTTGAGGTGATAAAAAAGGTTCCCCTGAAACTGAAAAAGAAAATATCAGAAACAAAAAAATTGACTTTAATTCACGGAATTTCTTCTCCAGATGCATTGTCCTATGATTAATTGGTTGAAATAAATGGAGCAATCTAAATAAAAGTTATTTAACTCGCACATTTACAAAAGAGTCTATATCAAAACCATTGGTTTATGGAGGATGATCCCTTATTTAGACGTACCAGACAACATGCTGAACGGAGACTGATCTTCGACATTTCTCAGTCCTCTAAAGATCGCCTTCATCAAATAAAAGAATTTCTACGATTGGAAAGAGAAATGCTCTTAAGATATCACCAAAAGGGTGACTCAGGCATAAGACTAACACGGTCTCGTGCTGTCATTATGGATGTTTTGATACAAAATCTTTTTACTTGGGCAACTAGGGTCGCAAAAGAAAGTATGGGAGTTATAAAACCGATGTGTATTCTAGCAACAGGTGGATATGGCAGAGGAGAATTAAGCCCATTGAGCGATATTGATTTAATGTTCCTTTATCCGAAATCTTCAATGGGCAAGTCATTGGATAATTTAAAGGAAATCATGACTAGGGAAATCCTTTATCCACTCTGGGACTCTGGGTTAAAAGTTGGACATGCGTCCAGAGAATTCAAAGAAGCTCTATCTGAATCTCAGAAAGATATTAGAAATAAAAATTCCATGCTTGATGCTCGATTTGTTTGCGGTGATAGAAAAATCGCTCAAAAATTTATAAAAAAATTCCTTAACTTTTGCCGAAAGCATCAACCATCACAATTCTTGAGCGAACTACTTGCTCATCAAGTTGAAAGAAGAAAAGAAAAAGGAAATACAGTATTCCTTCAGGCACCGGATTTAAAAAACGGCGTAGGTGGCCTTCGTGATTTCCAAGGCGTCCTTTGGATGGCAAAAGTAAAGTTTAACAAAAATGACTTTCAAGGACTAATTGAAAAAAAATACATCACCGAGCAAGAAGCAAAGTCATTTGAAGAAGCATATTCTTTTCTACTCCGAGTAAGAAATGAACTTCATTTTAGGAGTACTCGCCCAGTTGATGTTCTTCACTTAGAAAAACAACCTGAAATCGCACTTGGATTAGGATACAAACAGGAAAACATTTTTCGAAGAGTCGAAGTGTTCATGGGTGATTATTACACGAAAGCTCAGACTATTCATCAAATTAGTGGTATACTTGAAGAAAGATTAGTTCATGCAAATATTGGAAATACCTCAAAGTTAAGTTTTAAAAAAGTACTCAAAGCTTATCGTGCTTCACCAGTCGAAAAAGTAGATGGTTTTGATTTGATTAACGATACCCTCTCTAGCCCAAATCCAAATATTTTAGATCAAGAACCCGAGCGAATTATTCGCCTTTTTCGTCATGCTCAAAGACTTAATGCAAAATTATCACCAGACCTACGGTCCTTGGTTCGGAACCGCTTAGTATTAATTGATTCTTCCATAATTAACTCAAATTCTGCAAATGTTACTTTTCGTTCGATATTACAAGAAATCGGAAATGTAAGTCCGATTCTTTATGAAATGCACGAACTTGGTGTCTTAGGTCGATTTGTTCCAGAATTTGGAAAACTTTCATGTAAAGTACAACATGATCTTTACCATAGGTTCACAGCTGACATACATGTTCTTCATTGTCTAAACAAATTGGATGATATCTTTCTAGAAAAAAATTCCCATTCAAAGCACTATCTTGAAGCTCTTCGTAAGAATGAAGTCCCAGGCTTACTCTATCTAATTCTTTTTTTACATGATCTTGGTAAGGATCAAGGCCCAAAAGGACATTGTGAAAGAGGTGTTGAAATTGGTAAAACTCTATTGGATCGTTTTGGAATCCCCAGTGAAATGCATGATCGTATTCTGTTTGTAATTCGTAATCATTTGGAAATGCCTAAATTTGCCAACAAGTTCGATCTTGAGGACCCTGATGTAATAGAGTCATTTGCAAATTTTATTGAAGGAGAACAAAGACTCAGATTCCTTTATGTTCATACTTACTGTGATGCAAATGCTACAGCGCCAGATTTATGGAATGATCATAAAGAAGAGCTCCACACCCAGCTATTTAACAATACCTTAAGTGTTCTTGAAGGTAAACACGCTAGAAAAGACGCCAATGAACTCAAAAACGACTACAATGAGATAAATATTCAAGGTGTACCTAATCAAATTCTCCAAGAGCACCTTGAACTTGTTCCTGAAAGATACTTTTCTCACACGAGCAAAGAAGAAGTCGCCCTCCATGTTGATATGGTTCATCGCTTTCTAAATACTAAAGATTCATCTAAACGACCAATAATAAGTTGGCGTAATGATCTTCGTCGTGCCTTAACCATTGTCGATGTGGTTGCGAAAGACAGACCCGCTCTCTTCGAAAAAATTACTGGTGGTTTTTCCGTTGCCGGATTAAATATCTTAGGTGCCAGAGCCGTTACTCGAAAAGATGGAATTGCAATCGATGTTTTTTATGTAGAAGAGGAAAAAGGAGGCGTTGTTAATAACTCTAAAACACGCGACCTTTGTGAATCATCCATTCATTCATTTCTTGAAAATGAAAATTCACCTGAAAAATTAATCAAAGAAAAAAGAAAAAAGAATGACAAATCTCGCCTTTTTTCAAATGAAGATCGCTTGGGCGAAAAAATTCCGCCTCAGGTTGATGTTTATCACGATGTGTCATTAGGTAGAATCATCGTTGAAGTCAGGGCTGCTGACAGGGTTGGCCTTCTACATTTAATAGCCAAAACAATTTCCAATTGCGGGTTCAGCATTCAATTTGCCAGAATTGCCACGGAGCAAGGAATTGCGACCGATATATTTAATATTGAAAAAGCCAATAAAAATATCCAATCCTCCCCGGCTGAATTCCTTCAGTTACGTGAAGAACTGAGCGATGCTCTTAATACTGGAAAATATTATCTAGAAGTCTAATTATCTTAAGAATTAATTGGGAGGCTGATTTTAAAAACCGTCCCCTCAGAGCCAGATTCCACCAATTCAAGATCACCATCATGTGCTTTCAAAATTCTTTTTGAAATAGATAAGCCTAACCCAGTGCCTTCTGAAGTTCCTGTTAAAAACGACTCAAAAATTTTACCCTGTAATTCTGGAGAAATACCAGACCCTGTATCAGAAACAAAAATTAAAGCTTTTCCTTCATCATCTTTATTAGACTTTAGAGTAAGTTTCCCTCCTGCTGGCATAGCAACAAGGGCATTTAGCATTAAATTTAAGAGTGCTTGCTGTATCTGCCCCTTATCTACATAAACAATTAAAACTTCTTCAAACTCATCAATTTCTAAAACAACCTGGCTTTGTTTTAATTTTAATCTGACCAATAAAACAGCATCATTAATTATTTCTTGCAAAGATAGTTTTGTACGAAAGGCTTCCCTGCTTTTACCAAAATCCAAGATTCTTCCGGCAATCTGTTCCAAGTGATCAAGCTTCTCACGAATTACTGATAAATCCTTACTTTTCTGCTCATCCTCATCCACTAAATCTAAAGAATCAAAGAGTAATCGAATAACCATCAATGGGTTTCTGATCTCATGAGCAATCTCTGCAGCCAGCGTCCCTAATGTCGTAAGCCGCTCACTTTTTCTAAGGCTTTCCTCTGAATCAAAGACTCTACCATATAATCTGGCATTCTGAACTGCAATCGCACCTAAATCAGCTAACGCTCGAGCAATCAACTTTTCATCATCATTGAAGCGATGTTGAGAATCCAAATACAAAGAAAGAACCCCAATAGGATCATCTTTATAGACTACTGGGGAAACTAACATTGAATGAAGATTTTCATCCCGAATCAAAGAAATAAAATGATGCTCTTCTGTTCTTAATAAATCTCTTGTTTGGACTTGACGATGACTCCTTAAAGATGTTCCTAAAATACTATCGGCTGGTTTTAAAGACTCCTCCATTAGGCGGGTTCGATTTTTATCCTGAAGAGAATGCAAAAGAAGCAAATCTTTTTGCTCATCATAGAGAAAAAAAGCAGATAATTTACAATCCAAAAGAAGAAGAGCTTCTCTTGTAATTGTACTCAAAACTTCTTCAATTTCATGTTTACCGGCTATGTCCTGGCCAACTAAAACCAAAGTCTGAAGCTGTTCAGCTTTTCTTCTTAATTGCTGAATCATCCACATATTCTCGAGTACTCGACTTGCCTCATTGGCCATCAAAACAAGTAGGCGTAAATCACTTTCATTAAATGCATCTTCTTCCAATGCATCCACATTCAATGCACCCACTGTTCTTCCACCTTCTAACAAAGGGGCAGCCATTTCGGACTTCACTCGATCATCTAATTGAAAATATTTTTCTTCTTTAGAAACATTCGGGCTTAAAAACGGTTCTCCGTACATAGCAACCCAACCGGTAATCCCTACACCCATTGGCAATTCAAAACCTTTACTCTCTTTGGACAATCCTCTTTCGACCTCTATGAGTAATTTATCGGAATCTGCATTAATTAAACTTATTGAAGCTGAACTTGCACCAAACAAACTAATGACCTCGTCAAGAATACCTTCCAAAGCTTCAACTGGATTTTTTTCTTTAGCTGAAAGCTTGCTAATTCTATATAAAGCATCAACTGCTTTTTTATCTGAAAACTCGATTTCAACATTACCTTCCATTCTGAAAGTAATGACACATTCTCGAAGCTTATGCGAGTTTGGAAATCTTACTCATCTTTAAATTGTATAAAATGTTCCCATGATTTCTCAACAGGCTTACCATATAAAGTAGAAACAAAAGGCCTACGAGCGGGCCTTTTTGGCTCCTTGAGTAATCGCATACCAGCTTCCTTTGGCAACCGGTTGCTTTTTTTACTGTTACATCTGATACAAGAAATCACTACATTTTCCCATGTGGTCCCTCCCCCTCTATCTCGTGGAATAACATGGTCCATATTTAATTCTTTATTCGGTAAACTCTTTCCACAATACTGACACTGATAACCATCTCTTTCTAACAAGTTTTGTCGGTTAAACTTCATTTCCTGCATCAGCATACGATCAAAACCACGAAGCAAAAGAACTGCGGGAACTAAGACAGGTTGATTAACAGTTCTTACCACACGAGCACCCTTTTCGAATTCTGATTCTTTGCAAAATCCAAACCAGGCAGCGGCGTCAAAAACCCTAAAGCTACCGTCCTCCGCGTAAATAACTTGTGCATGATCAAGAGCCAACAAGCTAAAAGCTCGCTCGACTCCTATTACATTAACAGCCTGCCAAAGCCTATTGAGTACGAGAGTCTGATAATTTGTCTCCATCCGTAGACATTTAAGAAAATAAAGGAGATTTGTGTCAAAGGATTTTTTTTCACAATTCCCCGTAGAATAATTCGAGAATGAAGAAAATCATAAAACTAATAACTTCTTCCGTTCTTATTTTCGTAAAAATTAAGAAATGCTTTATGAGCGACTCGATATCCACCAGGGGTCGGATAGTCACCAGTGAAATACCAGTCACCTGAATGATCTGGCAAAGCCTCGTGTAGATTTTCTATGCTCTGATAAATTACTTCGACTTTTGGATCTCCATTTAATTCCTCGGGCTTAACTAACTCAGCAATTTTTGCTGAGATCTCTTCAGGCGAAAAATTCTCATACACTCTTTTAACATGATTTACCAATGTCGGTCTTGATTCCCCTAAGGCATCTTTACAATTTTGAGCAACTTCAGATAGAAGGCCCTGGTAACCCCGCTCTTTTATAAGTGCAACTGCAGCTTGGAAAGCTATGAATTTTCCAAGTTCAGACATGTCTATTCCATAACAGTCAGGATAGCGAATTTGTGGAGCAGTGGATGCAATGACCAATTTTCTGGGTTTTGACCGACCAAGGATTTTCAGTATGCTTTGCTTAAGGGTGGTTCCCCGCACAATTGAATCATCTATACAAACAAGTGCATCCTCTTTTTCCCTAATGACTCCATAAGTTATATCATAAACATGGGAAACTAGCTGATTCCTACCCGATTCCTGGGAAATAAAAGTTCTTAATTTAATATCCTTATTGGCAATCTTTTCACCTTTTGGCCAATTATCCATTACCAGTTCATTTATTAGATCATCAGTTAATTCACCTTTGTTCTTCGCCTCTATTAATTGTTGCTGAACTTCTGCACGACGTACCAACCTTAATTGCTCCATAAACCCGTAATACGCACTCTCTGCGGTATTGGGGACATAACTAAACACACTGTTAGAAAAATCATTTCCCACCGATTTTAAAACAGATGGTACAAGGAGAGATCCAAGCATTTTACGCTCCGAATAAATATCAGGATCATTTCCCCGGGAAAAATAAATTCTTTCAAATGAACATCCTGTTTCTCTTTCTGGATCGTCCGCAAATCTCTCAATTTCAAGTTCTCCACTTGCTTTCGCCACTAGGATTGTCCCAGGCTTTATTTCCTCAACTTCACTAGCTTTTTTATTAAAAACAGTCATTAAGGGTGCCCGTTCCGAAGCAATGGCAATTACTTCTTCGTCCGCAAAATAAAAGCCAGGGCGAATCCCTAATGGATCGCGCATCGCAAAGGCATCCCCATTTCCAATTATTCCGGCTAATGCATATCCTCCGTCCCAATGTTCTGATGCTAAACGAAATACTTTTGGCAGTTCGACTCTTTTACCAACCCATCTTGCAAGTTCATGCCCGGGAATCCCTTCCGTTGCAGCATCTACAGATAGAGTGTCATTCATTGAATCCAAGTGATAACCCGTTTCTTCCAATATTGCCTGCGTATCGGTATCAAAAACTGGGTGCTGACCACGCTGCACGAGTTTTTCGTTTAGTTCTTCAACATTGGTCAGATTGAAATTACCCGCCACCATTAGGTTTTTACCTGGCCAGTTACTCTTTCTAAAATAGGGATGACATGTGGCAGCCCCATAAGAACCAGAAGTTCCATATCTTAAATGTCCGAGTAAGATCTCTCCTCCATAATCAAAATGTTTTTTAAAAGTTTCCGGAAATTCAGGAAATGCAATCCCATCCTTTATCATTTTATCTAATTTTTGGTGCTGACCACCAAAAATTTTAGCCAGTGCTTTGGAACTTGTGCTTCTTTCACGAAACATAAATGCTTCCCCGGGCGGCATGTTTAATTTCATTGAACCAATACCAGCACCATCCTGTCCACGATTATGCTGTTTTTCCATAAGAAGAAATAATTGGTTAAAGCCCCATAAAGGAGTACCATATTTTTCAGCGTAATAAGCCAGAGGCTTTCTTAAACGGACAAGAGCAATTCCGCAATGATGGCCTATTTCGTCACTCATGGTGGTTTAATTTTGATTCATTTTTCGAGGAATCGCATCGCTCCAAATCCTATGCAATTGAGCAACATTGGAATCAAGAATTTCATTACCAGAAAGTGAGAATTTTAAACGACCGCTCTCATTAATGGATCCTAATACTATTGCGGGTAAGCTTTTTTCCCCGGCAAGCACCAATAACTCATCCAATTTATCATCACTCACCGATATTAAAACCCGGCCCTGACTCTCGCCGAATAAAAGAGCATCCAAACGATTCGAATTTCCAAGCGAATCAACAGACAGGTCAATTCCTAAATTAGGCTTTTCAAACAACATTTCTGATACCGCTACTAATAATCCTCCCTCAGCAAGATCGTGTGCGGCCTCAACCAAACCGGAATCAATAGAATGGATAAGAAAGTCCTGAATTTTTTTCTCTTCAGAAAAATCGACCTCAGGACATGTACCCTCTTTTTTTCCATACTTAGTCTGAAGGAAATAACTTCCCCCAAGTTCATTCGGTAATCCACCAAGCAGAATAATAGATTGCCCACTTTGCTCTACAAAACTACGGGTTACCCGTTCCGCTTTTTCTATCAAACCAACCATGGATATAACCGGAGTCGGATCAATAGCACCTTCACCATGTTCATTGTATAGGCTAACATTTCCGCCTACCACAGGAACATCAAAGAATGTACAGGCATCGGCCAATCCCTTCACACATTCTTTTAGCATAAAATAAGCTTCTGGCTTATTTGGATTAGCAAAATTTAGATTATCAGTAACCGCAAGTGCCTTGGCTCCAGAACAAGCAAGATTTCGCATACATTCAGCAAACGCAATCTGAGCACCTTTGTATGGGTCCAAATAACAAAACCGGTTATTACAATCATTCGAAATAGCCAATCTTTTGTCTATCCCTGCGATACTCAAATGCACCACACCCGCATCGCTTCCAGGCTCAACAGTACAACCGGACATAACCATATGGTCATACTGTTGCCAAACCCACCTCTTCGAGGCAATGGTTGGATGAGCCAATAATTTTAAAAGTGAAGATTCAACAGAATCTGGGGAAAGTTCAGGTATGGAATCCACTCTCCAATCCCTTGCCGCAGTGACATGGGCTGGTTCGCTAGCCGGCTGATCGTAAATTGGAGCTTCATCCGTGAGTGATTTTGCAGGTAAATCGGCAACCACCACTCCTTTGTGTTTAACAACCATTCGATCGCCATTTTTCACTTCTCCAACATGAGCAGCGTGCAGATCCCATTTTTCAAAAACTTCTTCGATTTCACGCTCCCTTCCCTTCTGTACAATAACGAGCATTCTTTCCTGACTTTCCGAAAGCATAATTTCATATGAATTCATCCCAGTTTCTCTTTGAGGAACAAGATCCAAATCAATTTCGATTCCGGAATTTCCCCTCGACGCAGTCTCACAAGTCGAACAAGTCAGACCGGCGGCTCCCATATCCTGAATACCCACAACCAAACCAGGAATCGCCATCATTTCAAGACAAGCTTCAAGCAAAAGTTTCTCCATGAAAGGATCACCTTTCTGGACTGCCGGTCGATCGGCTGCACTTTCCTCGGTTAATTCCCGTGAGGCAAAACTTGCTCCACCCAATCCATCTCGTCCCGTTCCCGGACCCACATAATATACCGGATTACCAACTCCAGTAGCAGCACCCCTCTGAATCTCTTCATGTTTAAGAATTCCAGCACATAGAGCATTCACCAACGGATTGCCTTCATAACAATCATCAAAATAAACATCCCCTCCCATATTCGGAATGCCCAAACAATTACCATAATGAGAAATTCCGCTGACAACTCCACGAAACAACCTTTTCACCTGAGCAGACTCAAGGGAACCAAAACGAAGCGAATTTGTAAGAAGGACTGGTCTCGCACCCATGGTAAAGATATCTCGCACAATCCCACCCACTCCGGTTGCAGCCCCTTCAAAAGGCTCAATTGCACTGGGATGATTGTGCGATTCAATTTTAAATGCAACACCCCAGCCTTCACCTACATCAATTACACCTGCGTTTTCTTCCCCTGCTTTTACCAATACCTGCCCGATTGCATCCTTATCTTTTTTCTCAGTTGGAAAAAGACGAAGTAATTTTCGGGTATTTTTATAAGCACAATGTTCCGACCACATGACGGAAAAAATACCCAACTCAGTCAGGTTAGGCACACGGCCAAGTATTTTCAAAATGGTCTCGTACTCTTCGGGAAGTAAGCCATGCTGGGCAACGAGCTCAGTCGTAATCTCAACATTTAATAGTGGATCTGGATTAAGGGGAAGAGGTCTTACAATATTTTCTGTCATGATGCAGAAAGTTCAACGGATGAAGGATTTAAAACGGGTTCAAGGAAAGATTTAAGAATCGAAATTCCATCTGTGCTCGGATGATAGGATTCAACGGCTCTTTCAGGGTGCGGCATCATACCGTAGACATTACCCTGTTCATTCCTTATTCCAGCAATATCATTAATTGAACCATTTGGATTATCATCATAACGAAGGAGCACTTGGTTGTTTGATTCCAATTTGTCTAATTCAGCACTTTTTAGTCGATAATTTCCTTCTCCATGAGCAATCGGAATAACAAGTTCACTTCCCAACTTTGCAGGATTAAACCGATCGTTTGAATCTACAACTTTTACTTTTTGATTCACGCACCTGAATTCTAAACAATCATTGCGAATCAAAGCCCCTGGTAATAAGCCTGCTTCACATAAAATTTGAAACCCGTTACAAATTCCAAGAATTTGTCCCCCTTTTTCCGCAAAGGACTTTACATCCTTCATAATCGGAGAAAAACGGGCAATGGCACCACAACGTAGATAGTCCCCAAAAGAAAAACCACCTGGAACAATAATTGCCTCAGTCTCACTTGGCAGGGATGACTTATGCCAGATTCTGGCTGCATTTATACCCAAAACATCCTTAACTGCATGTTCCGCGTCCCAATCACAATTTGAACCGGGAAATTGTAAAATTGCTACTTTCATAAATAAGTCCCCTTTTATGCTTCTTTCGAAGCTTCCTGCTCATCTCCAAACACCTCTTCTACCACCGGATTGGTTAACATTCCAATTCCCTCTATCTCAACCGTCACCTCATCACCGGGAACTAAAAATCTTCGTGGATCTCTTGCTTCCCCAACTCCGGAAGGGGTACCAGTCAAAATTAAAGTGCCTGGTAATAATGTTGTGCTTCCACTTAGGAAAGAAATAAGGGTCGGAACATCAAAGATCATATCTCCGGTTGAAGATTCCTGCATTTTTTCCTCATTAACAAAAGTTCGCAGCATGAGTTTGGAAGGATCTGGAATTTCATCAGCAGTTGTCAGGCAAGGACCCACCGGACAAAAAGTATCAAAACTCTTACCCCTGCAAAACTGTCCTCCCCCTTTTTCTTTCTGCCAGTCCCTAGCACTAATGTCATTTGCACAGGTATAGCCCAAAACATAGGAAAGTGCTTCCTCCGGTTTTACATTTTTGCAGGGTCGACCAATAACAACGCCCAACTCACCCTCATAATCAACCTTATCGCTTCGCATGAAACGAGGAATCACAATGGGATCTCCCGCACTTTGTGAGCAGGTTGGGGCTTTCATGAAAATCATTGGATACTTGGGTGCTTCTTTGCCTGTCTCCTTAGCATGTTCTTTATAATTTAACCCCACCCCGTATATACAGCGAAAATCAATAGGAGTAAGGAAGCGAAAAGGCGTAATTCTTTGATCAGTCGCCTCGAAATCCCCATCTTCTTTTTTCAAAATAAGGAACATTTGCCCTTGCTCGTCAAAACGACCAAAGCCCATTGAACCGGCTTTATCGAGGTATCGAAAAATCTTCACCCGTTCTCAATCTCAAATCGATAATCCTCAATCACTGGATTACTCAATAATCCATCACATAATTGATCAAGTTTAGCACGCATTTCCGGTGTGTCTTCTCCATCGATCTCAAAAGTTACTGTCTTGCCAACACGGACAGCTCCTACGGATTGATGACCTAAGCTTTTCATTGCCTGCTCAACCGCTGCGCCTTGAGGATCCAAGACTGTTGCCTTGGGTGAAACAAATACAGTAACCTTCACAACACATTTTAAACAAAGGTCAAAAGAACGACTAGCAACCTTATTTTGCGCACGTTGAAAAAAAGTTGGTTTTTTTAATCCTTTTTTCGGGAAATCGGATGAAAATTTGCATGTTCGTCCAACAATCTCTCCACTTCGACCTGGGTATACACCTGTGTCGTTCCAATATCCGCATGTCCTAGCATCTCCTGCACAGCCCGAATATCCGCTCCCCCCATCAAAAGATGAGTGGCAAAAGAATGCCTTAATCCATGTGGACTCAAATTTTTTTCGATACCCGCCTTGCGTGTATAATCCTTGACCAATACCCAGACCATTTTTCTTGAAATTGCTTTCCCGCGCATACTTAGAAATAATTCTCCTCCCGTACCATCTTTTACTAAAAAAGGTCGACCACCATGTAGATAATTTTTAATCGCATCGGAAGCGTGCCTCCCGACTGGAACAATTCTCTCTTTGGAACCCTTTCCAAATACCCGGGCAAAACCGTCATCACAATCCACTGCAGTCATGGGTAAAGTACAAATTTCAGAAACCCGTAATCCACTTCCATACATTAATTCAAATAAAGCACGGTCTCGCTTACCAAGAGGTGTTGACAAATCGGGTACCGATAAGAATTTTTCAACCTCCTCAATGGTTAAACTATCAGGCAAGTGTCTTGGTTTTTTTGGATTAGCAAGAAGCTCAGTAAAATCCTCAGAGAGAACATTTTCTGCTATTAAGAATTTAGCTAACATGCGAACTGCAGATAATTTTCTGGAAAGACTGGAAACCGCATACTCCCCCTTGGTTAGAGAAGCCAACCAACCAGATAGATGGATCAATTCGACTTCGTTCCAACCCTTGATACCCTCAGCCTTCAAATGAATTGCACATTGAATTAGATCATTCTCATAAGAACTCACAGTATTTTCAGCCAATCCTTTCTCTAATTGGACCCATGCAAGAAAATCACTAATTTCTTTCTCAAAAGATGAGGGGGGCTCAGTGGGGGCCTCACCCTTCTCTCTTCTTTTGACTTTGCTCTTTGCCCCCACCGAAAACAAAAGTTAGGATGGTGGTTCAACGGGTGATAATTCGCCGGCAAATAATTTACGGTAAATCCGGTTAATTGGGGTTTTTAAACGACTGACCATAAATTTTTCTTTTCTCAAAGCACCATATCCATACCTGTAACTGGCTGCGAGCCTTGGGTAAGAAAACAAATCCACACTTTCCAGCATAGATTTTAATTTTTCGAGATAAAGAATACCCACTTCCACATTTGTCTCCCAGTCAAAGGCCTGTCGATAATGCAATTTTGTAACATCCTGCCAAGCTGCCTCGGTTAACTGCATCATACCACGGGCTACGGAAGATTCCGCATTCGCATTTAAACTACTCTCAGCATGGCAAATCGCATAGACAAAATTTGGATTAAGCCCTTTACCTCTGACCTCAAGATTTATTTTTTTCCAAACTTCTTCCTTGGGAATAAAATTCGCATTTCTGTCCAGATATTTACAGGAAGATAATCCCCAAAATAAACAAATACAAAATACAAAATATCTCATCCTCACACCGAAACAAAACCACCGAGTTCCAAGCTAAGCAAGAAATTTGGTAAAAGAGTAAATAAATTAGGCAGCTATCAGAAGAAAGACACCAATAAATAACAAGGCAACCAAAGCGGTTAGACCCACAGAGTGAATGCCAAGCCTTGCCCTCTTTTCAACTTTATTACTTTCAATTTTTGAATTCCCGGAGGATATCAGTCCCGAGTTATGCATTTGCTCATTTAGATATTTTAGAAAATGAACCTGACCACCCTTGGTAAATGCTCCAACTTTGGAAATAAAATCAACTACAACTAAAGAATGTACCCACTTATTTAATCCGTTCCAAAAAGAACTCATTGAGACTAGAAATAAACGACCCGCTTTTCTGTAAACCCAATCAAGATCTAAATTTACAGATGGTAATTCGGGTGGATACTTGCCACGCAGATTTAAAATCGTGAAGGCCAAAGCCGAAAATAATAAAATTTCGAACTGTGTAATTACATGAGTTGCATCGTAGGGGTTATATCCGGAAGCTCCGTTTGGTAGCATTGAATACAACCATTGTGGATTGCATCCAAGAAAAACACACATAAAAGACGAAATTGCCATAGCAATTAACATATTAATCGGGGCTTCTTTAGGGCGCTTTCCTGAATCATGAGCAAAGAAAGCAAAAAATGGAATTTTGATCCCTGCATGGTGAAAGACCCCTGCAGATGCAAATAGTAAACACAACCAAATGACCATATGACCATTCTTGGCCGCTTCAGTAATTATGATCGATTTACTTATAAAACCACTAAACAAAGGAAATGCAGAAATCGATGCTGCCCCTACAATACAAAATCCGGTTGTCCAGGGCATTGTTTTGTAAAGACCACCCAGATGGGAACCTCTTATCTCACCTGTTCTGTAAAGAACAGCTCCCATGCTCATAAAGAGCAAGCCCTTGTATAAAACATGTGTATAAGCATGTGCGATAGCACCATCTATAGCCAGTTCAGTACCGATCCCGATACCTACCACCATGAAACCAATCTGATTAATCTTACTGTAACAAAGGACNCGCCTAAGATCATTTTCAATCACCGCATAAAAAATGGGGAACATGGCCATGACTCCACCAATAGTGACCAAGATATCTGCACCGGGAAAAAGTCTGGCGAGCATACAAACCGCACATTTAGTGGTAAATGCACACAACCAGACCGGACCGGAATGAGTAGCCTCCGCATATCCATCTTTTAACCATACATGTAAGCCTGGAAACGCGGCTTTTATACCTATGGCTAATAAAATTAACCATGCCCCCAAATCACCGGCCTCCAATGCATTGGTTAATGGTTCCAGAGAAAAAGCAGATGNTCCTTCCCCGTGGTATCTGAAAAGAATCCCGGCAAGAAGAAGCAAGCCCGATGTGACATGAAAAAATAAATACCTGAAACCAGATTCTTCCGCCTGCTTAGTCTTCCGTCCCCAAATCTGAAAAACTGAGGTAATGGCAAGTCCTTCCCACCATAGAAAAAGAGATAACATATCACCGGCGAAAGCCACACCCACTGCAGTTGCGGCATACAAAAGAGCCATTGATATTTGCCAAGGGTCCCGTAAATGAAATGAATAAATACCGGCTACCAATGCAGCTANATGAAATAAATACCCAAATAGTTTTGCCTGCTGATCGACTACGACACCCAGAATTTCATAGCCAAATAGAGACATGCTNGAAACCATGCCCANATCCAATGAATATACCTGCCAAAAACCAAGAATTGGAGCAATTACGAGAGCCATGGATGCAAAGTGCCCGCGAAGTAAAGCCGCAACTAGACCACCTAAAAGAAGTGCAAAAGCAGGGTGAAGACCGATATCCATACTGGCAGCTAAAACATTCATCTTATTTCTCCCAGTAATCTTCCTCTCTCATCAGAATTTTTTTACCCTTCCAATCACGCATCCATTTTGAAACATAAACCAAGCCAACACAGGCAACGAAACCATAAAGTCCATAAAAGGCAGGTAAAGTCTCAATGGAATGAAGACTTAATTCTTCAGCAAAGGCAGCATGTTTATGCCAGCCCAGACTAAAAATAAGATCGATCAGAATTATTAACGCACAAAGAAAATAAAAACCCTTAATTACCCGTTTAACATTGGCAGGTTCATCCAACCAATATTTTGACTCTTTTGCTTTTTCCTGTTTTTTACTCATCAGAATTCTTCTAAATTATTTCATAAGCCCCACGAGTTTCAAAATTGAATCGGAAAAGAAAAAGAGGGCAAAACATCCCAAANCTGTAAAAGTTAAAGGAACCACACAAGCCCAAGGTGCTTCNTTTATTGCCTCACCATCCTGATCCTCCTCTTTCTCACTCCTAAAGAATGCNGTAATGGCGACGGGTAATAGATAAAAAACATTGAGGAGAGAACTTACCAACAACACGACCACAACCCAAACGGCATCCCTATCCAACGCCCCAAGAGCAAGGTACCATTTACTTATAAAACCACCAAGAGGAGGCAATCCAATCACGCTCAAAGAACCAACCATGAAAGCTCCCATGGTGATGGGCATTTTTCTACCTAAACCACGCATCTCACTNACATACTTTTTCCCAGACGCCACAAAAATTGCACCCGCACAAAAGAAGAGGGTAATTTTNCCGCAAGCATGCATGGCAATATGAAGAACCGAACCACCCACACCTTGTTCTGTTGCTAGGGTTGCTCCTAAAACCACATAGCCAAGTTGTCCAATAGTGGAAAACGCCAATCTTCTTTTTAGATTATCCTGGGACAGAGCAATCAAGGAGGATATCAAAATGGTNGCACAGGCTATGCCNATCATCCAATCTTCCCCATCCAAATTCCGTAANACCTCCAGCCCAAAGATATCGGAATAAATTCGGATNACACAAAAAACGCCAACTTTTACAACTGCCACCGCGTGAAGTAATGCGGATACNGGAGTCGGAGCAACCATCGCACCGGGAAGCCAGGAATGAAGGGGCATGATNCCAGCCTTGGCNAAGCCAAAAGTAAAAAGGGATAAGAGAATAATTTGTGTCGTCTGACTAAAGGCACCCACCTTTCCGGTGTCCGTTAAAAAGTCCATGGTAATATTTCCACCGTCGAGCCATACATAGCACCAACTCATGGCAGGCAAAAGCAAACATAACGANGTAAATAAAAGATATCCCAAATAGGTTCTTCCACCTGTTCTTGCCTCTTTGTCTTGCATGTGGGTAACCAGAGGAAAAGTGGAAACCGAAAGCATTTCGTAAAAGAAATAAATAGTCAGTAGATTNGCCGAAAAAGCAACCCCCATGGTCGCAGAAAGTGAAATCGCAAAAAAGGAATAAAATCGGGTCTGGGCATGCTCATGTAAACCACGCATATATCCAATTGCATACAAAGTGGTTGCTATCCATAGAAGAGAAGCTACGCAGGCAAAAAGAATACCAAANCCATCCACCCTTAAAAGCAGGGGAACATTTGTAAAAATTTGCCAAATCTGGAATTCAATAATTTTCCCGCTCAGAATAATCGGAACCATGGAAACAACTGCCGTTGCCTGAATAATTGCCACCAAAAAGGTAAAAGNTTCCCTTAAATTTTGTCTTTTTTCTCCGGCCCATGCNATCCCAAGAACTCCAACCAGAGGAGCCANAAATGCAATNAGGGGGCGGATATCCTCAACGATAGTGANTTCNGGAGCACTCATTTAATGATTCACCCCCTTGGGTAGATTGAATTCGGATAGAAAAATTTCAATCAGGTTAACGATTTCCAAATTATAAATTCCAACCACCAAGACGACCGCTGCGGCAACCAANAGNGGGATCAACATNGATAGCGGGCCCTCATCAAAACGGGTCTGCTCATCAGTCAGTCCCAANTCACCATGTCCATGACCGAGATTTTTTCCACTTTCACTCACGGCAAGATGAATTCGTTCAATCAAACGAAAAAAGAGCACCACCATAACCATAGTCGAAAACATAAGAACCACCATATATTCCCAACGCTGTGAAACCATACCCCCGGTAATAAGATACCACTTACTAAAAAATCCACAGGTTGGAGGAAGTCCAATAATGGAAAAACCNCCGATAAAAAATCCAGTCATGGTCAAAGGCATTTTTGAAAACAAGCCACGCAATCCGTCAAAATGTGTTGTTTTTGCCTTACGCAAGATCAAACCGGCTCCCAGAAAAAGACATAGAGTCATGCAGGCATCACTAATCACATGAAAGATGGACCCGATTAATCCATAATAATTATAAATCCATACACCCCCGACCATGTAACCAACCTCAGCTACAATCAGATAGGCAAGCATCCTCTTTATTTCTCTTTGGGCCAGTGCCATAATCGCGGCACAAATAATTGCCACCACTACTAACCAGGGCAGAATGTCAGCCCACAAGGTTGATTCGAAGGAAAAGTCCACNCCAAATACNGATAAGACCATCCGAATCATCACATAAATCATCACCTTCGTTACCAAAGGAGCAAGCAGGCTGGATGTAGTGGTCGGTGCATTACAATATGTATTGGGCAGCCAGGCATGAAACGGAAAGAATGCCATCTTTATCAAAATGCCCACCCCAACTAAAACAAAGGCAACCTGCATCGTGGCTGAATCTGCCAAGCCATTTGCTTCAATCACATCATGAATGCCCACCATGTTTAAAGTTCCNGTTTTAATGTATACATATCCAACACCCAGAAGGTAAAGGGATGCACCAATCGTACCCAGGATGACATAATTAAATGTAGCCGCAGCGGCTCGCTTCGAACCCATTGCAATTAAGCCGTAACCAGTTAAGGCAGCCACCTCGATTAGAACATACAAATTAAATGCATCCCCGGTTAAACAAATCCCGGCCAATCCAGTAACCTGTAAAAGGAAAAGAGTATAAAAAAGAGGTTCTTTATTCGGAGTTTCCTCCTGAACGGGAAGTTTTGAATATACTGCGACAATCAATCCAACTCCGAGTACAACCAAAGTTATAAGAATTCCCAGAATATCCGCATGAAACTCAATCCCTACCCCTCTTGGATACTTATCGAGTGTCCATCCTCCAAAAATATACGAAACTAAATAGTTCTCCGATGCAATAACCTGGCGTAAGGTTTCAATCCCTCCCCAAAGGGAACCAGCCATCGACAAAACTGCGATTGGNTAACAAATTTTTCGATTTGTCATTCCCAAAATCGCACAGGCAACTGACCCAAACAATGGAAAGATAAAAATCCAGGCTATCGCATTCTCCATCATTTCTTAGGGGGTGTCTTCCTANTTGAGGAGGATGGCTTTTTTGCTCTCGAAGGAGCTTTCTTTGATTGGGAAGCTTTTTTTTCGGTTCCGCCAGATACGGATTTGGAAGCGGTTTTTGGTTTTGGCTTTGAAGTCGATGCCTTCCTACTGGTTGTTTTCTTGGTCTGAGGTNCACTCTTCTTTCCAGCCTGANCAGNTGCTTTAGGAGCCACTTTGGAAGTAGCTTTTGCAATGCTCTCCGGTTTTTTCTTCGAAGGTGAGACTTTTGNTTTTGATATGCCGGAAGAATTTGCACGTGTTTCCTGCAGTTCNATCTTGGTCATTAATTCATCTTCCTCAATAGTCCCNTATCCCTGATAAATTTTCTGACACAGGGCAAGGGCCAGGCCCAAAGTCGCAACCCCCACCACAATAGCAGTCAGCATCAGTACATGTGGTAATGGATTTGCATACCCTTTGACCAAGTCAGGTTCCAATGCCACTGGACCATTACTCTCTTCAGAAGAGGAATTCTCGTCCAAGCTAGTCTCATGGGATCCATGAGGATCATGTTCAGGAAGATAAATTGGGATGGTCGCTCCCTCTTTTACTCCGACAGATACATAAAACAAAATAATCGCGGTCTGAAAAATGGACATCCCAATCAATTTCTTGATCAGGTTATTTTTCGCGATCATACCATGCAGACCNATAAGCAAAAGGATTACATAAATAATATAATTCAATCTCTCGATGAATAATTCATTAAATATGGATCCGTCCTCAAACATCACTTTTCAATATGAATTAAAGACCGCCTTTGAGTTTCCCCTCAGTGGATAAATTCGCATAAAGTGCAAACATGATAGCCGTAACNGTTAGACCCACCCCGATCTCCACTCCAAGCATGGCATGATATCTGGCCATTTCCCTAGAAACCGGGAGNATATTTGCCAATTCTGCATAATCCAAAAACTCACCACCCAAAAACATAGAAAGAAGGCCTATTCCGCCGTACAGGACAATCCCAAGAGCAGCCACTAGAAAGCACTTATCCATGGGAAAACGGGCAAGGGCCGTTTCCAGATCCCATGACAGAGCAATCATAATAAAGCTGGCTCCCATCACAACTCCCCCCTGAAAGCCACCTCCCGGACTTACATGACCATGTGCCAGGACATAGAAAGAAAAAATTTGAATAACAGGAACAAGCAGTCGAACAGTATTAGTGACAATAAGATCTGGTTCAATAGGAGATGTAAAATTTTTGTTTTTTGAATAAGGACCAGATGAACTCTTAAGAATCGCCAATACCGCCATTCCGGCAATGAATACTACAACAGTCTCAAACATCGTATCAAACCCGCGATAATCAGCAAGGACCGCGGTCACCATATTGGGAACCTCCGTATCCACTCCGGTATTGGAAATAAAATGGGAGGATAATGAAGAAGCGGATGCCGGTGCGGTTGGGCTTCCCCATTCTGGAAAATCATCGGCCGCATANAGGAGCAATGCACCGACCACCAAAACGGGAATTAATGAAATCTTCTTCATTTAATCAGAAGACTTTCGCTTTAGGTTCAAAATAGTAGCAACCATAACCACAGTGCTTATGCCTGCACCGACTGTTGCTTCNGTAAATGCAACATCAACGGCTCCCATTTCTGCCCACAATAAACACATTAAAAAACTGTACACCGCAAAAACTACCGATGCAGTTAGTAAGTCCTTTACTCTTAGNGCAACAATTGCAGCCACAACAAGTAAAAGCAGGATCATGGTATTAAAAAGTTCCAGTCCCATCACTTTCTTTTTCCTTTCGCCTTTTTAAGATCTTTTTCATCAAGGGGCATATGATTGTCTTCAAAAGCCGCTTTCATAAGAACATGGGTACTTGTTGGACTGGTCAGATAAATAAAAAGCACAATGCCCATAATCTTAATAAAAACCAACCAACTCCCTAATGAAAAATCCTCCATNGTTACGAGACCAAATCCGGACAACATTAACATAGTACTCATAGAATCCCCTTTTCCAGCAGCATGCATTCGAGTGTAAAAATCGGGAAAGCGCAACATCCCCACAGCCGCACCAAGAAAAAAGATCAGTCCAAGTATACCGAGAAGAAATCCAATGATTTGAATAATATTAAAATCGCTCAAAGATGAGGTCATTGTTTCTGCCAGAACGGGGATAAATGTAAAATCTTCCATCTTACGCTTTTGCTCCTTTCGTTTTTTTCTCAACATTCCTTTCGGCAGCAGTTCTGTTGAGGTAACGGGAAACCACAACAGAGGCCAGGAAATTGAGCAACGCATATGCAATGGCAAAATCCACAAACATATCAACCCGGTCAAAAAGAGCACCAATCACAACCAACAAAACGGCTGTCTTTGTACCAATCACATTAACCGCAAGAATCCGGTCATAAGGAGTCGGCCCCACCCAGATTCGATAGAGTAATGGAACCATAAAAAGGAAAAGGGAACCACCGACAATTATGGCAAACCAATCAATCATGCTTTTTTCAAAACCTCCGGTTCAAAAACCTCGGCCACTTTTCTCTCAATCGCACCCTGTAATAAATCATCCTCCAAAAACTGGCTCATTACATGAACATGAATAATATCCCCCCTTACCAGCATTGTTATGGTACCCGGTGTAAGGGTGATTGAATTCGCAAATACAAACTTGGCAAAATCAGTCTTTAAAATCGTTTTTATTGTAACCACCCGTGGAGCCATCTCCATATATCCCTTGTTGGTCATTGCTAATTTTAACACATGCAAATTAGCAAGCACCACCTCCCAGGTTAGCCATGGAATATAACATAGAAAAGCCCACGCTTCATGCATGCGGGCCCTCAACCCCTTTGACCGGTCTTGAAAAAGTAAATCATGGGACAACCATGTAACCACAAAACAAGAAACCACACCCAACCCCAAATGAAACGCATCAAACTTACCGGAAAAAATTATCCAGTTTAGCATGAGGAGTAGAAATACGACAAATGGGTACATTAGAAAAAGTTAAAACTTTGAGAAAAAGGGATTTTCAATTCGGTGCAACCAAGAATGGAAAAAAAGCACCTTTTTAAAAGTTTTTGTAAAATTTTATTCGGGTTGAAAGTAAGGAGTAATCCACAATTCATTTAGATAATCATAAAATGTGGTTGTTGTTTGACCCGTTAGCTGGCCGAAGTATAGCCAACCACCAGCTTGCTCTCCATTTTTCACAAGGTAAAAATAGGGATATACACTTTCATCCGTCCACAACCAACCCATGTTTGGTTGATAAAACCAATCCTCTGTATATGGCTTCGATACAGATATTTGATTCACATAACTCAACACGGATAATCCCTTAACCGCCATTTCTGCCTGTACAGTAGCCAGACTTTCCGCTTTTCCAGATTTAGTAGCACTTTCAACCGATGCATTTTTTTCATTCTCTGAAAAAAGAGAGTATAGACCCGGATTTGATTTTACATATTCAATCCCACTCGCATTTCCTTCCGTAATCCCCAAGGACTTTCCACTACTGTATCCGGAACTATCCAATGCATTTTTTCTGCTTCCGTATAAAAACCAAAACTCAATGCATTTGCCTGAACATAGGAAATTCCACTTGTATTTCCCTCTGCCCGGGCAGTAGTCTCCCGGGCATTGAAATGATTCATAAGTGAGGTATTGGCAACATTTGGATTTAGTCCAATGGAAACTTCTTCAGAATCAGATAATCCATCATCATCTGAATCGGAATCATTAGGGTTGGTGGAATGTGTGACGAGTTCGGCATAGTTTGTCAGGCCATCCCCATCGCTATCCGCATTATCCTGCACAAAGGTTGCATTGACCTCCCGATTATATGCCATGTTAACCGTGGTCGGGTTGGCACTAGTCGAAGCGACCGGGCCACTCCAGTTCGAGAAGAGGTAACCAGCTGAAGGAGTTGCCGTTATAGTAGCTGTGGAATTAAAATCGTAACTCGCCGCACCCGACACTGTACCACCAGTTCCTGCATTAATAGTTAAAGCCTTCGGATTCATCTGGGCACCGCTTAAGATTTGAACAGGTGTATGACGATCCGTCGTTGTCCCGTCGCCAAGTTGGCCATTAGAATTCGAACCCATCGCCCACAAGCTACGGTCTGACTTGATATATAAACTGTGCTTGTGACCCGCATAAACCGAAACGACCCCGTTTGCTTCCACTTGGATAGGGTTTGAGCGGTCTGAGGTCGTCCCATCCCCCAATTGCCCAACATCATTCAAACCTGTCGCGTGCAGGCTACCATCAGCCTTAAGAAACAAACTATGAGCTTGCCCCGATGCTAAGCCGTAGACCCCGCTTGCTTCGATCTGGACCGGCGTGTTTCTCTGCATAGTCGACCCATCTCCAAGCTGACCATAATTATTCCTACCCATAGCCCATAGGCTTCCGTTCGTTTTGATGAAACGGCTGCTATTATCACCTCCACCAACCAAAGAAACACCAGCACTTATCTGAACAGGACTGAGTCGGTGGGTAGTACTCCCA
>NZKY01000083.1 GCA_002694035.1 Opitutia bacterium | reverse complement strand
GAATTAATATCAAAAATTTTTTGTAAAGACATATACCATTTGTCTAGAAAAAAATTTTCAAAAAAGAAATCTAAGCTCTTTTTTGTCATAGATAAAATAACTTAAAAAGTCATAAGTTTAAAAATCTTCATAATTAATCATAAACAGCGGTACATTCTTCGAGTTGAGAATTCACCTTTTCTGCTAAGCTAAGCAGATTATTGTATTCTGGAAGGTAACCCACGCTGTCGTATACTAAATCAAGCAATTTACCCATAGTTTCACCATTAGGAGTTATCCAACGAGTCATAATTAAATCTGTTTCCTTAGCCCCAGAACCAACATTAAATGCTGCGGTCATTTCAAATTCGACGCCAGATAAATCTTTTAAACTAGACTCCAAAGCTTTTATTGCTTTAACAAATTCTTCAAGTTTTTCTACNGGNACTTTCCATTTNTCNACCATTTCAAANCCTGGCTTNATNTTCACCTCNTTCATATCTTTCCAGATTGAGAGATATCTAACATCTCTCATTTTNTCGAAATTTAAANNNGCATTATTAACTGGATCAGAATTATCAACTGTTCTCATTAAATCGCTCATAGACNTAAAATATTGCCANACACTNACTTCACCGGAATAATTNTTNCCAGTNTTAACAATACAATAGCCAGCCGCAACAACGTTTTCTTGNCTNAGAATTAANGCATTTTTGGTNAANTCAGATATGTATCTATCTAAATCNTCAGTCTGAACATTNATNAGTAATCCNGCNCCCTTAGGNAAACTATTTTGAATAGCCNAACTTTGAGTNGAAGAAAAAACTATNAANAACAAAAANAGTGCGATCAATCGTTTCATTAACTNACCCTCACATTATAAAATTNAATNNACGGNAATATTTTNTTGATCNTGAAATNATANTNTACTNCAAANTNCNNACANTTGACAAAANAAATTGNNNTTNNTTTAANCATTTTGAAAGTNCAGAAATGCAAATNAAATCAAATTNAATTATAATTTTTCGTGCTTCGAAACACGCCCACTCACCCGTTTACGCCACATCTTAAAGCTTGAGGGCTTAAGCTCACGACGCATCAATTTTATCACATTTTTTTCAGATATTCCGTGTAATTTCTCAATCTGGTCAAAAGATGTTTGATCATCCCAAGCCATTTCAATGATTTCTGACACNATTTCTTTTTCCATAAAGACTCTACTTATATTTTTCTCACTTTAGGTCTTTGAGCTTTACCAGCCTTGCTGTCGGCGTTTCATCACCCTCATAGAGTTGATATCTAAAGGTCACCAGACCATGTTTCAACCCGCCTGTCTCCAGCCAATTTTCAATNCCGGCTTCAGCAGGTGGTTCTTTATGCGCGATAATAATCTTAAACCGCCCATCCTTAACCTTGATACTTTTATTATTCAAATCCACCTTATAAGTTTCATAATCAAAGGTTCGCATCCATCTGTTCATTAGGGCNACAGACCAATAATCAACATTTGGTGCATCGCCTTCCAAAANCAATGCTTCATCCGCTTCGATTAAGAAATTTGTNCCNAAATATGCATTGTCATCAGTTGGNTAAAAGATGCCTACGAAATCAGGGTCCACAGAGTCCGGTTGGTCAATGCTATTCAGTGTTTTTTNTTGCANCCGATCTAAAGCTAGNGTCCCNCGAAATGCTTCATTGAAAAACNTTGTCGCNGCACGCAACCCNTCTGCCGTTTTTAAAAAATTATCTTNATCNAAGGCCGCCNCGTTTAAATTGCGAATTTTAAAAGATGCTTTCTGGCTTTTAGCCCNGTCATAAAAATATTGCCGCACCATTACCATGTGAACATCACGANTGAGTTTCAACCAGTCCACATCAGGGTTAGATGGTTCATTGCGGCTTAAGATAAGTCGAAAATTACCTTGATCATCAAAACGAATGTCATTGCTTGATATGTTCCCCGCCGGACGATTCCAGCCATTGNGCAATCGGCCATACAGCATGATACCCAAATAATGCACATCAGCTTTATTGCCAGTGATTTCATAATCAAGATCGCCGGAGATTTCTGCCGTTAAATAAATCGCATCTGGTGAGTCGCCCAAAAACTTTCGGTGATTTGACATCCAGTCCGTAAACGCTGGTCGCAACGGGTCGCCTTTTGTCAACTTCATCTCAAGAGCAGCCGAAAGCAAACTGCTGAGAGCCTGAAAACCCTCTTTTTTGTCATGCGCNTCACGCACAGTTGCCATGAGTTCAGCACCTGCGGCTTCCATACTCACCGACAATTCATGCCACGCTTTTGCGATATCGTCATTTTCAGACCATGCTTCCGCTGGGGTGCTGATTGTAGTATGCGACCGTATCCAACCNATGAAATAAGCTCCNACAATCGCGACCAGAACAAGCGCCACCAATAAAATTTTTTTAAATATTTTCATGAGACACCCCCCTCAATATATCTTTTCACAATAAGAAATTTCCGCGAGAGATGACCAGTGAAATTTTAGAAATTAATTTTGATATCCGGCGATTGACTTAGCATTGGGCGAGCGCGGTACGTCGTCAATATCTTTCCATGTGCCAAGAACTTTATCGCCAAGACCATTCGTAATACCCCAGTTAAAATTTTCATTATGAAAATGATGCCGCATATGCGCTTCACGCATATTGCGTCCCCAAGAGGTGAGCGGCTTATAACTTGATGTATGATGCGCCAAATGAATCCACTCATAGGCAAGATAATAAACCAGAGATGCAAGGCAGGGGACAAATGCAGCTTCCCAGCCATTAACACCAAACAGCCATGCGACCAACGCATAGGATAAATAAAACTGCACAAACATCAAAAATATCGCGCTGGCAGGCGCAAATTGCAAATCTCGCCGTTCCGGTTCAGCATGGTGACCATGATGAAGTCGTATCTGATAACGTCTAATGAAGCCAGCTTCCTGTTTAAGTGGTAGATGTAATGTGTATTTATGCGTAACCCATTCATAAAAAGGCGCAATCACGACCACCAGCAGTGCAAAAGGCCAATAAGACCAGACATCTAATAAGGATACAGCTACGAAGCAAAGCACCGTCGACAGCATCAAAAATTGAACGCTAAGATGAGTTAAAAATGTAAACCAAATATCACGCATAACTTGTCTGTAAAAAAGCCTGGATTTTTCTCACCGGAATTCACAAAAACGATTAAACTAAACTACATCACACGTCACTGAGAAAAAAGCGGCAAAACATGATTTTTCAATCTGAAAAACCCATTATTCAAATTGCCTATACCGTTAAGGATGTGCGTCAGGCTGCACAATTATGGTCAAACAAATTTAATATCGGGCCTTTTTATGTGAATGAACATATCCCGCTAGCCAATAGCTATGTGCGAGGCGTGGCGGAGCCTTTTGACCATTCATCGGCCTATGGGTGGCAAGAAAACTTAATGATTGAACTGATTTGCGATCACGCGCAGAAAATATCCCCTATTGCAATATCACCTGACAAGCTTTTTGGCGGTATTCATCATGTTGCATGGATTGCACCAGATTTTGAAGCTGAGTGCCAAGAGTTAGAGAATCAAGATTGCGAGCAAGTTTTATGGGCGCAAAATGGCAGTGATACCGGCATGAAATTAGCATGGTTTGATCCACAAAATGGTATGAACCATTTTTATGAAATCTACGAAGACACAGACGACATCCGGCAGTTTTATACTTTCTTATCAGGTAAAGCCAAGAACTGGGACGGCCGCAACCCCATTAGAGACATGTCAGATTAATCCCACACGCTAAATGAGCCTCATAAATATCGCTCTCAACCCAAATGTACAGTCTTTATAATGGCTACATATAGCCTATGGTAATATTTGGCTAACGTGTCAGTATCATAAGTGAGGAAGGGAATGCTATGGATGCCGCTAATCTAAAAGGGAAAATTGCACTCATTACCGGAGGCGCTGCAGGCATTGGTCGCGCTATCGCCGAAGCTTTCGCCGCTCACGGTGCCAAGATCATCATTGCCGATAAAGACAAAGCACGCTGTGACGCCGTTCAAAGTGCATTTGAAAAAAAGAGCTATGATGTGCTTGTAACCCATACGGATGTCACCGATACAGCGCAGGTGCAAACAATGATGACAACTGTCGAAGAACAGTTCGGCAAGCTGAATATTCTTGTAAATAATGTTGGTGATTTTCTTGAGCTCATAAAGCCGTTTAAAAATTTTACCGATGACGAAATAGATGCGCTGTTCAACGCCAATCTGAACTCCATGTTCAAGGTCACGCGAAGCGCTATCCCTCTTCTCGAAAAAGGTGGCGCAGGTGGAAGCATTATCAACATTTCCTCCATCGAGGCTTTTCGCGGTATTCCAACAGCAGTTGTTTATTCTGCTTTTAAGCATGGGATTACTGGCTTTACCCGCAGCCTATCACTTGACCTCGGGCCTTTAGGAATCCGTGTTAACGCCATCGCACCAGAAACAACTGAAACAGAGCAAGTATCTCCCGTGGATATGACTCCTGAAAAATACAAGGACCATATTCCGCGCTGGAATCCATCCGAGCGTTTCGGCAAGCCGTCAGATGCCGCCGGGTGCGCGCTTTTTCTGGCGTCGGATATGTCAGCTTGGGTAAATGGTGCAACCATCAACCTTGATGGCGGAGCACTCGCCGCTGCAGGATGGTATAGAACACCCAGTAATAATTGGACAGTAGCGCCAATTATCACAGGGGATGGATTTGGCTATTCATGATTGGAAACATTAAAGTTTTAAAATTAACTAATTATTATTTTAATGAAAAATTAGGAAGATCCAAAACTGCATCTTTAAGACGGGTAGCCCATAAATCAGATAGTTTTCTGAAATATTGATTGTCTTTATCAATGCGCTCTTTAAACGAAACTTCAAAGCTATCTTTTTCATAGACACATATATCTAAGGGTAGACCGACAGACAAATTTGCCTTGATGGTGGAGTCAAAAGAAACCATTAGTAATTTTATAGCCTCCTCATAAGACATCATTTTATCATAAGCCCGAACTAAGATGGGTTTTCCATATTTTGTCTCGCCAATTTGGAAAAAGGGCTGTTCTTCCGAAACCTCGATAAAATTCCCTTCGGGATATATCATATATAGCCGCATATCACCTCCAACAATTTGCCCACCCAATATCATTGTTACATCAAACTTGCTGGAAGCCTCTTGGCCCTCTCCCTCCATTTCAGATATCGTTTGCCTTAATATTCGCGCCACTAGTTTGGCGACTTGAAACATTGACGGAATATTCAATATGTTTTCGACAGAGTCATCATCCACCTCCTCGCTCAGCAGGCTTATTACGGATTGACTTGTTGCTAGGTTGCCTGCGGTGAGTAAAAAAATCTGCCTTTCATTCGGTTTAGACCAGTTATGAATTTTTTGATAATGTGAAATATTATCCACGCCAGCATTTGTAAGAGTATCGGCCATGAAAACAATTCCGCTTTTCAACTGAAGTGCTACACAATATGACATTTTTAACTCCTACTGAACGGTTACTTCGGTTGTCATAATTTCTTCACCTGCACCATATCTGAGTCCAGATACAGGTCGAACATCTTGGTAATCGAAACCTGTAGCTAATCTAATATAGTTTTCGTCGGGAGATATTTTATTAGAAATATCAAAACCAACCCATCCTAAGTCCTCCAAATATACTTCTGCCCAAGCATGAGATTGTGTATTTTCAACAATACTCGAAGTCATCAAATACCCGCTTACATAGCGCGCCGGGAAACCTCTTCTCCGAACTAAAGATAAAAATATATGCACATGGTCTTGGCAAACTCCATGCCCAAGACTTACTGCAGTCTCAGCATCTGTATCACTTTTAGTAACCTCTTTTTTGTAGATAATTTTCTTTGCGACAAAAACTGAAGCCTCATGGAGAAAACTAAGAGCGTCTTTAATTGAAGGTAATTCTGAATTAAGTTTCCTCAATTCAGGGCCCATCTTACAGAAAGATGTTTCACGTTTATAAAGCGCAAGAGGCAGTAAGTTGTCATGTGAGCCATAAATCCCATAATTTTGATATGTTTCAACCTCACCGGAGGCGATAATCAAAATATCACTCACCTCCTCTTGTTGAGAAACAATATGCACTATATTACCGTGGTGATCGAAGCTTTTCATAACCGCTCGTGTGCCTTCAAGACTTATTTTCCAATTTTTAACATGCTGAAACTTGCGTTGATCAGGTGTCAAAATAAGACGTTGTATAGTCTGAGACGCTGGTTGCGGATAATGATATCGAGTTTCATGACAAATAAAAGCCATCAGCAAACAACCTATGGATTAAATTTAAATTCTTTTTCAACAAGCTTACTTAGCTGTGCATTTTCAAAAATAAATGAGCTAGTAAAATTTATTATATCATTATGCACCAGTGTTTCTTTTAATGTAATTGCCAAATCAGATTGAATTTTTTTAGCAATATTTAGAGCTTCGTAAGTCTTTCCGTATTCATTTTCCAATGCAGTCAATTGACGAACAATATCATGATAACAGAAAATTAATGATCGAGGCATTGTAGGGTCGTTTAGCAAGAATTTAATTACTCTATCAGGTTCAATTTGCCCTTTATTCACCCATTTGTATGCGCGCATAACGCCAACGGCGTCAAGTATCATTTCAAATCTAAGCATTGGATAACCTTCCACGCTCTCATTTTCAGACGGAATAAATAAATTATATCTCGAGCTAAGGTGTCGTGCAGTGTTATCGCTTCGTTCAATAAAAACTCCTAATCTGATAAATTGGTAAATATCATTTCGAAGCATTGTGCCGTCAATCGCTCCACGAACAAGAGAACTTCCCTCTCGAACTTTAGCCAGAATTATTGGCAAATCATTTCGCGCTGCTGGTCTATTGAGGTTTTTTTGAAGGTATAACCAAAAATCATTAATTGCCTGCCATGTTTCTCTTGTAAGAGCAGTTCTTACAATCCGAGCATTTTGGCGCGCATATTTCACTAAGTTTAAAACACTGGCCGGATCATCTTTTTCCCGTAAAATAAAATTGATAATCGCTGTCTGATTGTGCTCTCCAATTTTTTCTTTATACGAGGCGCTCTGACCAGTAATTGCTAAAATCGCAAGCCAATCGTCAACTTCAATGTATTTTTCGGATAAACCTCGTCTTAAATAGGTTTCCAACAATCGAGCATTGTTCTCAGCTCGCTCAAGATAACGCGACATCCAAAATAAATTATTTGCTAAGCGCCCAAGCATTAATCATCTACCACCCAAGTATCCTTAGTGCCACCACCTTGGCTTGAATTGACGATCACAGAATTCTTTTTAAGAGCAACACGTGTCAGTCCACCTGGAGTGATGCGTATACCATTAGGAGAAAGTAGAACAAAAGGACGCAAATCTACGTGACGTGGGGCCAAGCCGGAACGTGTTAATATCGGAACTGTAGATAAAGCTAATGTTGGCTGGGCAATATAAGATGACGGACGTGACTTTAATTTTTTTCGGAAACGGTTAATTTCTGCCTTTGATGCTAACGGCCCAACCAGCATTCCATAACCCCCTGATCCATGCACCTCTTTAACTACAAGATCTTCAAGATTATCCAATACATAAACCAAATCATTTTTTTCGCTACAACGCCAGGTCTTTATATTTTCAAGTTTAGGCTTTTCGCCTGTATAAAATTTAATAATATCAGGCACAAAAGAATACACAGCCTTATCATCAGCTATGCCAGCACCGGGTGCATTAGCCAGCATAACTTTTCCAGCACGATAAGCATTAAATAATCCTGGCATGCCAAGTTTGCTATCACTCTTGAAATTTAAGGGATCAATGAATCCATCATCAACTCGACGATATATAATATCAATACGTTGAGGGCCCTCTGTTGTCCGCTGAGCAACAAAATCATCATGGAAAAATAAATCGCTTCCCTCAATCAATTCGACACCCATTTCATCTGCAAGAAACGCATGTTCAAAATATGCAGAATTATAAACACCAGGTGTTAACAAACTAACCGTCGGATTTTGAATTCCTAAGGCCTCAAGACACTCGGTTAGAGACCTAAACAATTGAAGAGGATAATGACTCACTGGACGCACGCGGTTTTGTTCGAATAGCTCAGGAAACATGTGCATCATAGTTTCTCGATTTTCGATCATATAGGACACACCGGATGGTACCCGCAAATTATCTTCAAGCACAGAAAACTCTCCAGGAGCAGTTCTGACAATATCTATGCCCGCAATATGCGTGTAAATATTACAGGGGGGTGCAAAATTCATCATTTGAGGAACAAACGCAGCATTCTCATGAATCATAGATGCAGGGATAATTCCCGCGCGCAAAATTTCCTGCGTATGATAGATATCGTAAAGAAACGCATTAAGAGCAGTCACACGCTGACGAATGCCAGCCTCTAGTATATTCCATTCTGATGCAGCAAGAATCCTAGGTATCACATCAAAAGGTATAAGACGTTCTACTCCATCTGTTGCTCCATAAACATTAAAGGTAATACCAATACTGCGGAAAATATCCTGTGCGCGCTTGGCCTGTTTATGAAGATTAAGGAGATTTTGTTTATCTAGCCAGTTAGCAAATTGATTATAGGGTATTCTTCTTTCTGCATTTTCCTCAGAGGAGGAATACACAAAAGAGCCTTCAGAAAGGCCATACATTTCATCAAAAATGGGAAACTTGCTCATTTCAAAACTAGGACCAGAGGCTTCAAATTATTTTCCCCCACTCCCAATTAACGACAATATTTTATATTTAATGTCTCAAACTTATTATTAGCTAATTAATTATTTTAAGTAAAGGATCAAAAGATTTCCAATTATATTAGTGATGGGATAATTGCTTTGCGATCCTTGGGATAAGAGTCTGCATATTGATCTAAATACCATTGATGTGTAATTCGCGCTTGTATGAAAAGTGGCAGCACAACCCATGCCGCATACACGAAACCGATACTGCTCCATGTCATAATTGCAAAGCCAACCCACTCTACACACTCCCCAAAATAATTTGGACACGAGACATATTTAAAAAAACCACCATGCGGAATTTTATAACCATTCTCACCATCGTCACGAAGATTTATCAAAATATTATCCGAATGAATGTTCACAAAAAACCCAAATAAAAACAGGGCGACCCCGATGATAAAACGTGGATCGTATAACCACTCTATGGGATAGTCTCTCAGCTGACCAAAGTAATGACCAATCAGATAGCCATTAACAGTATAGAACACCATCGATGTGAGCATTGTGTAAACGGGCATGGTTTTGCCAGCAACTTTAATCCTTTGCGGATAAATAACGGCGCGGTTGAAATAGTGAATCATAAAAAAGCCAACCATTATGCCGGACACGCTCAGAAGTGATAAAACACTCATTCCTGTTTGACTTTGTGAAAAGAAATACCAAACAACAAGTAGAATAGGAATTTCCATCAGCACCCATCCGGTTTTCTTATCAATACTACCTAACGCACCCATACCCTGACTTTCGATACGATTACTCAAAGGGAGTTCTTTACTTTTATGGAGGTAAAAAGCGTTGAGAACACATGCGCCAAACCAATAGATGAGAAAGGTGTTATAGCTGTCCAAATCAAGCACTTTTAAAGTGTAAAACCATTCCATAAATTTACTTACCTTTTGGTATTTAAATGAATTGAGGGATAAGAACTCAATTAGAAGATTGCCTAACTTTAACAAACAATCTCACTTTTGTTCATTTCCTATACAATTTCCAGTAGAAACTTTTCATTAAAACTCAAAAAAAGATACATCTTAATCAATTATTTTCTTATGGTTATCTTTGAATTCTAGGGAGTAAATATGAAAGTCTTTGTTACAGGTGCGACGGGGTTGGTGGGTGCCCATTTGGTTTTATCGCTTCTATCCAAAGGACATCAAGTCAGATTACTTGTCAGGAGCCATGAAAAAGCGCGGACATATTTCAAATCTCATGGCCATGCGCTTGACGATATCGTTGTTGGTAATATGAATGAAAAGGATAAAATCCGTCTGGCTTTAAGCGGATGCGATGCTGTTTTTCATGCGGCAGCTAACGTTAATTTGGACATTAGACAAATCAATTCAACGGTTAAATTAAATTTAGAAAGTATGGAGTCTGTTGTTGGAAGCGCCATCAATGCAGGTGTAAAAAATATTGTATGGGTTTCCAGCACAACGGTTTTTGACCACGACAAGCGCGGCTTTATAGATGAAAATACCCCACTCAGAACCTCAAAAGACCCCTATACAAAATCAAAATTACTTTGTGAAAAATGGGCGCGCGATAAGCAACAGCTCGGCGCCCCTCTTCAAATCTCCTATCCAGTTGGTGTTATCGGCCCTGATGACCCATCACTAAGCGCCTCTAATTTTGCCTTGATAGGTTTTAAAGAAATGGTTCCCATAACAACATCAGGCCTGCAGTATATAGATGCCCGCGACTTGGCTAATGCGCATCTCCATATGCTAGAGAACCCGCATAGTGAACCAGAGGCAGCGCGCTATATTTTTGCTGGTAAACTGAATAGCTGGCAAGAAATTCACAGCATGATTGAACAAGCTTCCGGGGAGACAATCAAAGCGCAAAAATTATCCCCAGCATTAATGAGATTTATCGGCTCGGCGACCGATTTAATTAAAAAATTCATTCCGCTGAATACTAGAATTTCAAGAGAAGCAATGGACTTAATGACGATGTGGATGACGTGTCAATCGATGCGGCAGGCTCAAGAAATTCCAATAACAATTCGACCTGCACTTAGTTCATTCAAAGATACTATAGAATGGTATAATGAGCATTATTGAAAGCTTGTTCGGATAGGGTGACGAAAAGTTGTAGGGGAGCAGGAAATGTCGCAAAAGAAAAATATAGGATATATAGGTCTCGGCAATATTGGGGGGCCAACGGCAAAGCACATTATAAATGATAAATTTAATCTCTATGTTTACGATTTAAACGAAGATGCCATTAGAACCCTTACAAAGGAAGGGGCCTCTGCCTGCGGGACGATCGGAGAGCTTGCCTCGACTTGTGAGCATATTGGTCTTTGTGTACGCGATGACACAGACATTAATAATATTTTGTATGGTACTGAAGGCATATTGGAGAATGCTAATAAAGGAACCCTAATCGCCATTAGCTCTACAATTTCTCATGCAAGCCTGGCCAAATGGGAGGCTGATGTCATATCGGCTGGCATGTCTCTGGTTGATGCCCCAATTTCAGGGGGTGTACATGGTGCGGCCGCTGGCAATCTTGTCTATATGGTTGGGTGCTCCAAAAAAGACTTTGAAAGAGCCAAGCCTGTATTTGAAACCTCAGCTGAGCTAGTCATTCATACGGGTAAGCTCGGTAGCGGCACAACCTTAAAGCTTGCCAACAATCTCATGACATACGCCCAACTTATTGCAGTCTCGGAAGCATTTGCACTTGCCGAAGCCTTCGCGGTAGATCCCAAATTACTTTTTGAAATTAGTAAAATTAACGGTGTGGTTAATCATAATGCCCAAATGTTTATTTCCGCACGCAATGATTTATTCGCATCAGGCGGAGCTGATTTGGTTAAAGAATTTATGGCAGGAAATGCTGGGCTTGGTGAAAAAGATTTAAAATGTGCCATAGATAGTGCGCACGCCGCCGGAATTGAACTGCCCTTAACACGCCTAAGCCAAGAACTTATAAAAGGCGTTTTTTTAAAAAATACAAATTATAAAAATGAGTCTTCAAATGACACCTGAGAGCCGAGCATTTATTGACGGTAAGTTAATAAACGCAAAATCCGGTAAAATGTTTGATAATATATCACCCGTTTCAGAAGATGTTATTGGTCAAGCCGCGGACTGCTCAACCGAAGATATGGATATGGCAATTAATGCAGCACGACAGGCTTTTGATAAAACTGACTGGGCTGTCAATCATGCGTTTCGCCTTCATTGTCTAACACAGCTTCGCGATGCTCTGCTTAATGATATTGAAAATATTCGTAGCCAAGTCCAAGCGGAAACAGGATCACCTAATGGCATTTGCGGGCTACACGGCCCGCAATGTGATGTACCGATTGGTTTTATAGATACAAGCTTGAAGCTAATCGAAAATTATAAATGGAGCATTAATCGGGGTTTGGCAAGCTTCGGGGAGATTGATTCCGAGCGTTTTATTGAAAAAGAAGCCATTGGTGTTGTAGGCTGCATCACTCCCTGGAATGTACCATTACAAATTAATCTAGCAAAAATTATCCCTGCTTTGTCGGCGGGGTGTTCAATTGTCTTGAAGCCTGCTCCTGATACACCATGGGCGGCGACCTTAATTGGTAAAGCAGCACATCAAACAGACTTACCTGCAGGTATAATCAATATTGTCCCTTCTTCCAACCCGCAAACAATTGGGGTGCAGCTTGTTAACGACCCTCGAGTGGATATGATTTCCTTCACTGGTTCAACGAGTACCGGACGGGCAATCATGTCCGATGCGGCCGCCACTGTGAAAAAAGTTTTTCTCGAACTCGGCGGCAAATCCGCAAATATTATTCTTGATGATGCGGATTTTAGCCAAGCATTATTATCTGCCCTCGCCGTTTGTTTCCATGCCGGACAAGGATGCGCAATTCAGACACGGCTTCTTATTCCACGAAAACGACAAAAAGAGGTAGAAGAAATACTGATTAATTACTTCAAAATGATAGACTATGGCGGCGACAATACAGACACCCATATTATGGGTCCTTTGATCAGTTCGGCGCAAAGAAAAAAAGTTTTAGACTATATTAAAAAAGGAAAAGCTGATGGAGCGCGTTTGCTTCTAGGTGGGAGCATACCTAGTCATTTAGATACGGGTTTTTATGTTGAACCTACAGTTTTCGTTGACGTAACAAATGATATGACAATTGCTCAAGAGGAAATTTTTGGGCCAGTTTTATGTGTAATTGCTTATGAAACCGAAAGTGACGCAATCCAGATTGCCAATGAGACAATATTTGGCTTGTCTGGCGGCGTATGGTCTGGTGATGAGGCGCGCGCGATAAAGGTGGCTCGTCAAATTCGTGCCGGAACTGTAAATGTCAATGGTGGTAACTTTTATGCCGCAGATGCGCCCTTCGGTGGTTATAAACAAAGCGGCATAGGCAGAGAAATGGGTCTAGAGGGATTTGAACAATATCTTGAGACAAAAACGATAGCTATTGGACGATAAGGGGGAAATGAGATGAGCCAGGAAAAGCATGATTTAGGGCGTGAATACTATAAAAAAGTTTATGCGGATACTCTTCCGGAAATGCCTGAAAGAGGTGAATTCGCTTTTTTTGATTATATGTTGGAAACCCTTTTTGGAACTCTATGGGCTGATGAGGAAAGTCTCTCAATTCGTGATCGTAGATTAGTTATATTAGGCGTTATCATGTCTGTTGGCTCAAATGATTTATTCTCTATTCAGGCGCGTGCAGCGCTAATGAATAAAGAATTGAAACTTAAAGAGCTTGAACAAATTATTATTACAGGTACGCAATATTGTGGTTACCCTAAAGTTGCTGCTTTAAACGCTATATTAAAAGAACTCATGGATGAATTTCCTGAGAACAAATAAATTATCAAGATATTGATTTTTGGTTCACTAACGTTAAATATCTAATAAATTCAATGGAGATAAGTAATGCCTGCTTTTTTTAGCGAATATGATATTTTTGTGTCTATTGGCAGTTTGGCTGGACTAGTTGCTATGAGTCTAGTTGTATTTTACACAATGCAATTAATACCTACGTTTAAAGAAGCAAATATTGCCAATCAAAATGCAAACAAAAAAATGAAGGCAAAAAGTTTTTATTCACCAAATGTAAGGAATGGAATGCTTGGTTCTGGTTTGGGCTATCTGGTTAATTATCTTATAATTTTGCCATTATCCATTACCTTTGAATTTTCATCCGTTTGGAATGTTTTATTTTCGATTTTT
>NZKY01000082.1 GCA_002694035.1 Opitutia bacterium | reverse complement strand
AAACCGATTGCTTGCTGAGATTATCGCCAAGGCATTGCTGGTAAAAGACATTAAAGCCAATGACGGGCTGCTCAAAATCAAGGAAGCGATTCATAAAAAGAATTGGACTTGGCATAACCGCTACCGGGCTACGGATGGAAATGACATCTGGGGAGGCCGGTCGAGACTACGATTTGTTAATGATCAATCCAATGCAGAAGTCCTTCAGCATGAACTTGTCATGCTTGATGTAATGAGTGCTAACCGGGATAAATTGATCTGGGCGACCGCACAGGGTAAGAAATATAAAGTGGATGACAGCAATGTACCTGCTCCCATCAAGGTGATTTCCAATGTTGGTGGAGGCAGTCAAAGCTCTAATGCTGGAAAGGAAGGTACCACCACTTACTTAAGCCCAACAGAAAGCTTGAAGCGCTTTGCTGTTCGGGACGGCTTTAAGGTTAATCTTTTTGCCGGCGAGAAAGAATTCCCTCAACTGATCAACCCGGTTCAAATGCAGGTGGACACAAAAGGACGGTTGTGGGCGGCAGTTTGGCCAACTTATCCAATGTGGGAACCGATGAAAGAAATGAATGATGCCTTGGTTATTTTGCCTGATGACAATGGAGACGGAAAGGCAGACCGCATCATTGAGTTTGCCAAGGTTCATAACCCGTTAGGTTTTGAATTTTGGAATGGTGGGGTGCTGGTTACTTCTGGACCTGATCTTCTCTTCCTTCGGGATAATGATGGGGACGATAAAGCAGATGAGCGATATGTAATCCTTCAGGGACTTGGAACATCGGACACGCACCATGCCGCAAATAATCTCATTTTTGGCCCGGATGGTGGAATCTANTGGCAATCCGGGGTTTTTCTTCAGCACAATCATGAACATCCGTGGGGGTCCTCCCTGAGCACGGGCAGTTCAGCGATGTACCGTTTTGATCCTCGTCGACANACAATAGCGTTTCATGGCAGCAACAGCCCCAATCCTCATGGTACGGCGTTTGACAATTGGGGATACCAGTACGCCACTGATGGAACAGGTGGTCGTTCCTATCAGGTTCGACCCGATGGGAAAAGTTGGAAGATGCACATNTTGCTAAACAAAGAAGTGCGTCCAGTTCCCGCATGCGAAATCCTTTCNAGTGNTAATTTTCCCGAAGATATGCAGGGAGATTTTCTTATTTGTAATTCCATCGGTTTTCTCGGTGTGAAGCAGTACAAGCTTCATCGCGACGGCGGTTACGAAATAACCAAAACCGTGGGTCGAGGGCAAAACGCCAAGAAGGTCGTCGAGAAAACCAAGCTAGGACAAGTCTGGGGTACNCCAAATGGTGAGAAGTTAAAAGTTACCAAGACTTTGGCAAATGGTTCCAAGCAGGACGAAGAGTCAGAAGGCTTTTTGCTCAGCGGAGATAAAAACTTTCGTCCCACAGATGCTATTTTTGGTGATGACGGAGCCTTGTATGTCTCAGACTGGCAGAATGTGATTATCGGCCACATGCAGCACAATGTACGTGATCCCAACCGGGATCATAAGCATGGTCGAATCTTTCGTGTGAGTTACACCAAGAAACCCGCTCAGAAATCNGTTAAGATTGATGGGCAACCAGTAGAAAAACTTCTCGAAAATTTAAGACACCCGGTGGATGGTGTTCGTCATCGTACACGAGTTGAATTAAGCGAACGCAATACCGATGAGGTGATTAAAGCTACACAAAAATGGATGCAACAGTTCGACGCTAAGAAAAAGGAGGATGCACACTTTTTAATGGAAGCACTTTGGGTTCATCAGCAACATAACCGCCGAAATGGTAGGCTTCTTAATGATATGCTCAAATCCCCTCATCCGCATGCACGGATGGCTGCCCTTACGGTTCAGCACCACTGGTACAATGCGGATCCTGCCAAGGGGTCTCAGTTTGTGGAAGAGGAAGAAGAGACAGTTGNAGAAAAATCAGGAATTGTCTCAGATACTGCTGATCTTTTAACCATCCGAATCGGTACGGTCGTTGAAAAAATGAAGTACGATATTAANGAATTCACCGTAAAGCCCGGCAAGAAAGTGAAACTCATTTTTGCTAACCCTGACTTTATGCCTCACAACTTGGTTGTAACTAAGCCGAACAAAGCAGATGCAGTCGCCACACTCGCACTTACTCTAGGTGCCCAGGGCTTCGATACGGCTTTTGTTCCAAAATCAGAAGATGTACTTTGGGCATCCAAGTTGGTTGATCACGGCAAGGAAGAGGAAATGAACTTCACGGCTCCTACTGCCAAGGGTGACTATCCTTATGTTTGTACCTTCCCTGGGCATCATATTCTGATGCGTGGGATAATGAAAGTGCGCTAAAGCAACTTTATCTTTTTAATTCCAAGATCCTGTCTTAAAAATTCTAAAGCAGGATTTTTTGTAACTTTTAAATTATTTACAAGTTATAAATGTGTAATGAATATTAGTTTTCTAGTTAATAATCCTCATTTACTTGTCTGGCTTGGCAATGTGAAAAGAAAATAAAGCTTTCAAATTTATTCGTAAGCTTTTTAACTCTAAGTACATTTAAGTATTAAAACTATTTCCTATCTTTTATGAAGCACCTTATTATCTCAACTTTTCTTCTACTTTGTTATTTTAATTTTGGTGCAGTANGTTTTTTAAGTGCAGAGCCCTCAGATACAAAAAAGAGAACTGAGTCGAAGAGAAAGGAAAAGAAAAAGAATCGCGCTGGTAGGGAGGTCAAAAAAAGTGAAACTGTTTCTTTTAAACNAGTTCAAGGTCTTGCACCCAAAGGTAATTCTCCTCAGTTTGAACCGAACAAAAAGTTTCGAATGTCAGTTGATCAGATTAAATCAGCATCCCTTTGGGTCGATCGAACGGTTGGTGGTGCTTTAATCAAAAATGGTATTCAGCCAAATAAACAAACTGATGATTTTGTTTTTGTAAGGAGGTTGTATTTGGATGTTGCGGGTCGGATCCCAACGGATGTGGAAGCCCGTGATTTTCTNAACGATAAAGACCCTGAAAAACGAAGGAAGCTCATCGATCAACTTTTGATAAGTGATGGATATCGATCACATCTTTTTAATTGGNTGGCCGATCTTCTCAGACATCGTGGAAAATTGAGAAGGAGTAATTTCAATCATTATGAGAGATGGCTAAAGGATCAAATTGCTCAAAATANCCCNTGGAACGACNTGGTTTATGCAATGCTTACCGCTGAGGGGACTTTGGCCAACTCAGGGCCTACGGGTTATCTCCTTAGGGACCCTGGAATGCCTTTGGATAATCTATCCAACACATTAAATATCTTCCTTAGTGCGAACATATCTTGTGCTCAGTGTCACGATCATCCTCTTGCGGACTGGACGCAGCGTGAATTTTATGAACTGGCCGCTTTCTTTGGAGCGACTGATGTGAGTGACCGGGATCCCCGTAAGGTGGGAAATAAATTAAAGTTACCGGACGGGAGTATAAGCAAGCAGGATGTTGCATCCGCGGTAGCACAGAACCTGGCTCGTGTTCATACAAAATCAGCTCAGACTTTAAAGTTCCCGGATGATTACGCGTACAGTGATGTGGAGCCGGGTAGTCCGGTGGATCCTCTGTTATTTATCTGGGGCGATGAGGAACTAACTGTGGAGGTTGATGAATCAGACCCTGGTAAATTAAGAAACAATTTTGCTGAATGGCTTACCCATAAAAAAAATCCAAGGTTTGCAATCTCTATCGCGAATCGCTTGTGGAAGCGATTTTTTGGTTTGGGCGTACAGGAACCATTGGAGGACTTGGACGATCTCACAAAATCTTCCAACCCTGAATTACTTCAATTACTTGGGAAGGTAATGGTCGCTGCGGATTTTGATTTGCGGGAGTTTCAGCGAGTAATTCTAAATTCTAAAGCCTATCAGGCAGTATCAAGCGTAACACCCAGTTCCGGAGATGCCGAAAAGTACCTTTTTCCCGGACCAGTTCTCAGGAGGATGTCTGCCGAGCAAGCATGGGATTCGATCCTTGCCCTTGTTTTGGGCACTTCTCTTGATAATTACAAAGTTGATCGGTCAAACAGGGTGACCCGATATGATTTTCCTTATGAACAAATGAGTCCGGATGAAGTTCGGGAGAAAGTTCTTTTGATGAAAAACAATGGTTATTTAAAATCAAACCAAAGAATTGTCGAAGCGGACTTTGTGGATGGTAAACGCCCGATTAAAATGAATGATGAATTTCTCTTAAGGGCCTCTGAACTCTCTCAGCCCGCACCAGATAATCATTTTCTGAGAATGTTTGGGCAGTCTTCGCGCGATTTGGTAAATGATTCCAGTGTAGAAGGAAGTATACCTCAGTCACTAATGTTGATGAACGGAGGAGTGCAGAACTTATTATATCACCGGGATGCCAGGCTTTCCAAGATGCTCAAAAGATCTGGCGATTTTAAGTCCGCCGTTCAGTTTCTTTTCTTGAGCTTCTTTTGTCGCCCTCCAACTCCTGAAGAAATGAATGCAATACAGCAAGCTCTTGCTCAAGGGATGAAGAAAGAGGATTTGAGTTGGGCATTATTTAATTCAACCGAATTTCTTTTTGTTCAATGAAACAATTTAAGATCACACTATGAAACCTTTACATTTTTCTAGAAGACAATTTGTTGAACAATGTGCCCTAGGTGCGTTCGGGCTGACTGTTCTGCCAAATCTTAAAGCTTCCAACTCGCTCGCCCTCGGTAATGGATTTGGTAAGGCGAAGAGAATCATTTTTTTGCAGGTCAGGGGAGGGATGAGTCATATTGATACTTTTGACCCCAAGCGTGGAAAGACCCAAGGACCAGGTAAAGCCATTAAAACTAAAGCAGATTATCAGGTTACGGAATATTTGCCCAATATTGCAAAAATTGCAGATAAAATCTGTCTAATCAGGAGTATGACGGCCAAAATTGGAGTTCATGGGCCTGCCCAGTACTTCATGCGTACTGCCTTTGCTCAGCGTAATACCGTCAAGCATCCTAATCTTGGGGCATGGTCTCAGCACTATCTTGGGGCAAGTCATGATACACTTCCTTCCTCAGCTTGTATAAACACTTCTCCTAAGCAAGGGAATGGGTTTTTCCCTACGGCATATAGTCCTATTCCTATTCTTGATCCAAATACTGGACTTCGAAATATTGCTACACGGGGCGGGAGCGATGTATTAGGGAGAAAATTACAGCTTTCCGAGAAACTGAGTTCCTTTTTTTCCACACGCTACAAGGATGACAATGTAAAGTCCTATCGGGAATTTTACGACAACACCTTGAGATTACTTAAAAGTGAAGATCTCGATTCCTTTGATATTTCTAAAGAAGACAATTCGACCCGAGAAAAATATGGTCTAAATAAATTTGGTCAGGGATGTTTGTTGGCTCGCCGTCTTGTGGAAACCGGAGTCAGGTTTGTCGAGGTGGCAACCGATGGCTGGGATATGCATAATAATCTGGAAAGTGAAATGGAAGATTTGAGTCCTCCTTTCGATCAGGCATATGCTGCCTT
>NZKY01000081.1 GCA_002694035.1 Opitutia bacterium | reverse complement strand
ACAATGAAGTGACCGGCAACCTGAGCCTGAGCTGATTCAATTTTTTCTTCTTCCGGATCACTGAAATCACCGGTTTCTTCCAAAATTAAAAGAGGATATTTAAAAGTTGTCCTCATGAGAGACAATCTAGTCTGTCTGTCCGATGCTTTTTCCTGAGGAATGAGCTTAGTTTCCTCAACGGCTAATGTATTGTCTTCGATAACCTCTTTTACCCGGTTAATTGGTAATTTTTCAGGTTGTACCTGAAGAGGCTCAACTTTTTTGGTTGCGGCAACGGTTGCTTCCACTTCCTCCGTTACCGGAGTTAATGAAGGAGCAGTTCCCTTTTCTTTGTTATCTGATAAAGGAGTGCTTGCTATTGCTTCCCCTTGTTCAGCAACTTGTGTTCTGGTTTCAACTTTGTCTTCACTCGGTTTAAAAAAGGAAAAACCGATGATGATTAATGTTATTAGGATTGATGCGATTATTTTTTTCATAGGAATATTAATTAAAGAATGTAAATACACTAAATACATAAATATGTAGATATGCAAGTATAATTTTCAATTTTTTAAAAAAAGGAGTCTTTTTTATTAATAGACAGAAAAATCAGATGAAAGAGGTAATGTTAATTTTACCCACAGAAAACTTTATCAAAGTACCCTTTAGAAGGGGAATAACAGACTATACATTAGAATTTGTGCTTGGATGTCTTTCGCTTTTAAAAGGGAAAAAATAAGATCCGGGCTGTCCCATCCTGAACCCGGCAATATTTATATCAAAACCGTGTTTTTCCGGGTAATGTGTTTTTCCCTTGTCGGTATGATTTTGCAGGTGCCATTTTCCGATATGAACTGTTTTACATCCATGAGAACGAAGTGCCTCTGCGAGTGTAATATCTTTTGGATTAATATTACCGGCACTTCCGGGTGCATTTAAGGGATATCCAGGGCCTTTAGGGCCGGATGTTCCGCTTATGTAAGTCATTTTAATACGGCTTGGGTATTTGCCGGTTAAAATACTGCTTCGGGTTGGAGAACAAAGCGAGCTGGCCGCGTATGCATCGCTGAAGAAGACTTCTTCTTTTGCCAGTCGATCGATGTTGGGTGTTTCGTAAAATTTACTTCCTGTGAGACTGAGGTCGGACCAGCCCAAATCATCAATCAGGAAAAGGATTACATTCTGTTTTTTGGCAGAAATGTATGAATTGGAAAATATGATTAATTGAGCTAAAAAAAATAGTTGTGTTATTTTAATCACTGAATTGTGGGATGAATTAGCCTGATTTTATCTATCTTCTTAGCCTGCTAAAATTTACCCTTTTTCCACGGCATGCATTATTTAACTTACCGTCTTGGTAAGCAATTTCACCAGAAACAATTGTGGTTTCAATTGAATTTGTAAAAGTCATATGGGGAAAGGGGGACCATTGGCACTTACTGTAAAGCTCACTTTCCTGAACCGAAGTATTTTGTGATGGATTAACGATTACAATATCAGCCCAATATCCTTCTCTTAAAAATCCTCTTTCTTCGACCTGGAATAAGCGGGCTGGTGCATGGCAGGCCCGCTCAACTATTGTTTCAATGGAAAAGCATTCCTGCTCGCACATTTCCAGCATGAGTAAAAGGCTATGTTGAATAAGAGGGAGTCCGGAAGGAGCACTGAAATAATTTCCCTGTTTTTCATCCCATGTGTGAGGTGCATGATCGGTGGCCAAAATAGAAATCCTCCCATCTCTGACTGCTTTACGAATTGCGTCCCGATCGCTTGCCTTTTTGATTGCCGGGTTACACTTGATTAAAGAGCCCAAAGTTGAATAGCTCAATTCTTCAAACCATAAGTGATGAACACAAGCTTCGGCGGTAATTCTTTCATGTCCAGCTTCGAAGAGATTCAATTCCTCTTCTGTGGTTATGTGTAAAACATGCAATTTTGCATCTTCTCTTTTAGCAAGAGCAACCGCCATGGAAGAAGATTTTAGGCATGCTTCACGAGATCGAATAATACCGTGTTCAGAAAAGGGTACATCATCTCCAAATTTTTGCCTGGCTTTTTCTTCATTGGCTAAAATTGTGGGAGTATCCTCGCAATGAGTTGCAATAATCGTAGGGGAATTTTGAAAAATTCCTTCCAGTATTTTTTCTTGGTCTACGAGCATATTACCAGTGGATGAACCCATGAAAACTTTTACTCCTGCAATTTTGGAAGCATCCGCTGATTTTATATTTTCCAGATTTTCATTACTTGCTCCAAGGAAGAATGCATAATTGGCAAATGAATCTCGATTAGCTATGGCACATTTTTCTTCAATTTTCTCCATGCTCAGAGTAGGTGGAGAAACATTGGGCATTTCAAAATAAGTGGTAACTCCACCGGCCACCGCAGCCTTTGATTCTGTCTGAATGCATGCTTTATGAGTAAGGCCGGGCTCCCGGAAATGAACCTGATCGTCAATAAGACCGGGTAGGACGAGCTTTCCAGATGCGTCTATAACTTTACAGCCCGGAGNTGTTGAAATCGATGGGCCAACTGATTCAATCCTTCCGTTTTTTATAAAAAGATCACACCCAGCCTTTTTTCCATCATTTACAAGCGTGCCCCCNGTAATGAGTAGGTCAGTCATTTTTATTGGAAGTCATTAGGATGGGGTGGGGAGGATGACTTATTTCCACTGACCGTTTCCAATAATATTGAATTTGTATGTACAGAGTTCCTCTAGNCCCATGGGACCACGGGCATGCAGNCGGTCTGTGGAAATACCAATTTCGGCACCCAGTCCGAATTCAAAACCATCAGTAAAGCGGGTACTTGCATTCCAATAAACGGAAGAAGCGTCTACTTCTTTTAAGAATTGATCTGCTTTGGACTTATTTTGAGTTAAAATGGCTTCACTATGCCCGCTGCCGAATTTGTTTATAAAGGAAATCGCTTCTTCAACTGAATCAACAATTTTTACAGACAGTCTTAAATCAAGAAACTCTTCGGCGAAGTCCTCATCAGTAGCAGGTTTTGTGGGGAAATCGGCAAGGATTAGTCCTGCTTTTTCATCGACAATTAATTCACATNCACGATTTGTAAGTTCCTTTGCACAGTTGGGGAGAAATTCGGAAGCTATTTTTTCACTTACAATCAGGTTTTCGATTGCATTACAAACACCCGGTCTGCCACATTTCGAAGATACTGCGATTTCAATTGCATTTGCCAGGTCGGCCTCTTCTTCCACGAANAAATTGCAGACTCCCTTGTAGTGTTTAATAACGGGGATTCTGCTGTTTTCAGATACAAATCGAATCAGGCCTTCTCCACCACGGGGAATGATACAATGAATATAATCATCAAGCGTGAGAAGGTGGTTTAAGGCTTCTCTTTCCACAGTTGGTACCAATTGTACGGAGTCATTCGGAAGTTCGGAGATTTCCAGAGCTTCTTTAATTATGGAGGCAAGAGCGGAGTTGGAAAAAATGGCCTCTTTCCCTCCTCTCAGTATAGAGGCATTCCCAGACTTCAGGCACAGGCCCGCACAATCAATTGTTACATTTGGTCGGGATTCATAAATAATACCAATTACTCCAATGGGTGTTCTTACTTTTTTNATTTTNAGCCCATTGGGTCGTTCCTTTTCTTCAATAATAGCTCCCACCGGGTCAGGTAGATCGATGAGTTGACGAAGTCCTTTCGCCATAGCATCAATCCTCTCNTGGGTGAGTCTCAGGCGGTCCACCATCGCTTCACTCAATCCATTTTTTTGTGCATTATNCAGATCTTTTTGATTTTCTTCAGTTAACAGCTTTCTGTTTGATTCCAAGCCCTCNGCGATATGCTGNAGANCTTCATTTTTTTGCTCTGTGGTTGCACTGGCAAGGGAAAGCGAGGCACTACGGGCATTTTTAGCTAATTTCTCTATGGTTTGGGGAAGATTTTNTGACATTTCATNAACAACATAATAAATCAAGCCGGGTGGGTGAAGAGTAATTTTGATAAATTAAATAAAAAAGGCGGACTCTTGGATNAGCCCGCCTTTTTAAAATGATTTACTTGGAATCAGGAATCTTTTTTCTTCTTTCCTTTTCCCTTCCCTTTTTTTTCTTTTCCTTCACCGCCTTTTCCTCCGAAATTTTTGGCTCGTTCAGCCATGGCCGCTTTTCTTTCTTCAGGGTTTAGCTTTCCATCCCCATCCTTGTCAAATTTTGTGATCATTTGCTTGCGGATTTCAGCTTTTTCCTCATCGCAAAGTTTTCCATCCCCATTTTTATCAAATTTTTCAAGGATGTGGGCTGGTGGTTTGCGGTTGGCCATTGCTTTACGAATTTCAGCCTTCTCATCATCGCTAAGCTTTCCGTCNCCATCCTTGTCGAATTTCTTCATTACTTCTTCTCTTGATGGTCGACCTGNACGATCTCCTTTTCCACCTTTTTCAGGTTTTGCAAAAAGTCCCACCGTTAGACAAAGCGTCGTGATAAGTGTAAATAATAATTTCATAATTTTATATTGAGTTTTGGGTTATTGATAAAAATGAAAACGAATCCGTGGTAAGAAAGTTTCAAAATAGACACTTATTTTTTAAAATCTAAAAATCGGTCCGCATTTTGAAAACATATTCTACGGGTCAAATCACCAAGTAATTCAATTTCTTTTGGGACCACTCCCTCGATCATCCANGTTCCAAGTAAATTACATAGAATCCTTCGAAAGTATTCATGTCTTGGGAAAGAAAGAAATGAACGTGAGTCGGTCAGCATTCCGATAAANCGGGAAAGTAAACCGGTGTTTGCCAGAGTCTTCAACTGATCTTCCATTCCGTCTTTTTGGTCAAGGTGCCACCAACCGGATCCAAATTGCATTTTTCCTGGTATGTCCCTTTGGAAATTTCCAAGCATCGTGGAAATGACAAAGTTATCGGATGGATTATTATTATAAACAATCGTTTTGGGAAGAGCATCTTCGCTGTCCAATTTGTTTAAAAAAGCAGACATTTTTTCAGCCTGTTTCCAATCACCTATTGAATCTGTGCCTGCATCAGGACCAAATTGGCTGAGTAATCTACNCGAATTGTTACGAAGTGGTCCAAGGTGAATTTGCATNGTCCAATCATTGGACGCATACCACCTTGCTAGAAAAAGCATAAGGAAAGAACCAAATTTTTCCTTTTCTTCCTGCATTGCATTCTGACCCTCCATAGTCTGATCAAATAGTGCTTGTGCCTCTTTTTCANTTGGNAAGTCTGCAAAAAAATAAGGGAAGCTATGATCGGAAAGCCTGGAACCAAGCTCGTGAAAACTCTGTAATCTTTCTGCAAGTGCCTGAAGGAATAAATTCAAACTGGAGATATTTTTACCCGATACTTCTTCAAGTTTATGAATCCATTGAATGAACTGATCTGCATGATCAATTCCCCANGCATTATCCGGGCGAAAGGTTGGGAAAACATTNCATCCAAAAGGGTTTTCAGCTATTGAGTTGTGAAAAGTAAGTTTTTCNGCCGGGTCATCCGTTGTGCAAAGTCCTTNAACCTGAAAACGATTAATNAACCCCCTGGCAGAAAAATTTGATTCCGCTAATTTCTTGTTTGCTTGTTCCCAAATCTCTTCGGCAGTTTCCGGGGAAAGGAGAAGNTCAATATCAAAGCATCTTTTTAATTCGAGATGTGTCCAATGATAAAGGGGATTTCCTAGGGTATGAGGAATTGTCTTTGCCCAGGCGAGGTATTTTTCTTTTGCATCCCCATTACCAGTGATGAGTTCTTCAGGTATTCCATTTGCCCGTAAGGCACGCCATTTATAATGATCACACTCGAGCCATATTTCGGCAAGATTGGAAAAACGCCGGTCTATGGAAATCTCTTCAGGAGACAAATGATTATGAAAGTCGAGAATGGGTTCGTCTTTTGCATATTCATGATAAAGCCTGACCGCATAATCATTGGATAGAAGAAAATCGTCGTTAATAAAACTCATTGATTTCTCTATTTTATTTTGATTTTTACCTTTTTAATTTCTCCATCAAAAGCAAATGCATCCTGATAATCGCCAACCGTTCCACCTTCATCCTTTCCGACCTGTAATCCATCAACAGGCATCTCCTTTACCAGACTACTCAATTTTCCTCCACCCAACTTTCGCTTACCAGCATAGAGTTCCACCTCACCGTAAGAATTTACAGAAGCAAGAATTTTAGAATCTTTATCATTTAATTTTTCGACCGCAGTCACTTTTTCAATCTTACCTCCCAGACAAACAAAAAACTGAAGTATTCTATTTTCAATGGAAAGCCCCCAACCATGGGCATCTCCACCCTGAGCAACAAGAATACCGTTACCTATTTTTTTTAACAGTACCTCAATTTCAAACGCTTTCTTTGCAATCATAGGGGACTGGTCTTGAGAAAGGTTTGAATTGTGTTCCAGATTAAATGTTTTTTTATTACTGAAGGAATTTTTCTTTTTTCGATTCCATGGCCANGGTTTTGCTTTCGCTGCAATCGCCCANNNTTCCCATTTTTCAGCCATTTCTTTTGCCCTGTCTTCCTGTATNGATGCCAGATTATTTAATTCCGAACGGTCNGCATCCAGATCGTATAATTCCCATGCTCCATTCGCACCCTTGGCTACCAGTTTCCATTTTCCAATACGGATTGCCCGATTCCCTTCGTGCTCCCAAAAGATCGGATTTTTACGCTCGAGCTTACCTCCTGAGAATGCCGGTTTTAAGGATACACCCTGGAGCGGAATAATTTCTTTCCCTTTCACCTGCTTTGGATAATCCGCATTAGCAAGATCCACGCAGGTGGCCATCAAATCGATTAAATGGGATGGCTGATGTTCAAACTTCCCCCGAAGTTTGGGGGCAATTCCTTTGGGCCAATGGGCAACCAAGGGCGTACTTATTCCGCCTTCGTGTACCCAATGCTTATATTCCCTGAAGGGAGTATTGCTCACATTTGCCCATGCTTTTCCATATCCATGGTAAGTATCCGCACCCCCAGTCATTACTTCTGTTCCCTGTTTTACCACAACCCCGTCACGGGTCCGTTTGGGAATCATATCCATTTGTAAATCTGTTGATTTCATGGGTTTTAAAATGTCTGGATCTTTATCTTTGTATTGAATTCCCTCGCGTCTGCCCATTCCCTCGGCACATCCACCATTATCGGCAATGAAAATGATCAATGTATTATCCAGCATCTTTCTTTTTTCTAGAGCACCAATTACATTGCCAAGTCCCTGATCCAATCGGTCAATCATTGCGGCATACACTTCCATGTTTCGAATATCCCATTCTTTATTCTTTGCATCTTTCCATGGTTCCGCGTCTCTGGGAGATAATTTCCATTTCGGATCAATCAGACCCATTTCAAGTTGTTTCTTATATCGTTGTTCTCGGATTTTTTCCCAGCCTTCATCATATCGCCCTTTATATTTTTCTATATCTTCAGGTAATGCATGCATTGGCCAGTGCGGTGCAGTGTGGGCAATATAAAGAAAAAACGGATTTTTTTCATCATGTTCATTTATGAAACGGGTTGCATGGTCGTTAATCGCATCGGTGTAGTAAAAAACATCGGGTTCATATTCTTTGTCCGCGTAGGGGGAAATAAGGGTATTTTCACGGGTGAGAGAATTTGGATCGAAGAAACTACCTGCTCCATGGATAGTTCCATAAAAACGATCAAAGCCACGTTGTCTTGGCCAATTATGCTGGGATGAACCTGGATGAATCTTTGGAGTGACATGCCATTTTCCGGAAATATAAGTTGAATATTTTGCTGGGCTTAATACCTCTGCAATTGTTTGTACATTATTTCCCAAATCTCCCTTGTATCCAGGGAGTCCGGTATCATTCATCATATGTCCTATGCCCGCCTGATGAGGATAGGTCCCGGTAAGTAGGCTTGCCCGGGTAGGGCAACATCGTCCGGTGTTGTAAAACTGAGTGAACCTGAGTCCGTTTTTTGCCAAGCGGTCAAGGTTAGGGGTTTCAATCTCACTCCCATAACAACCTATGTCTGACCAGCCCATATCATCGGCCATGACAATAATAACATTAGGCCTGCTCTGTCCGAAAAGAAAAAAGGGAAGAAAAAAGAAAAGAGAAAACAATGTTTGAATATTCATATGATAAATTATGCGAAATAGGTTTTTGCTTGCTCGAGGGGGGTAAAGTCAATACTTAACAAGGGTTTTGGATAACGGCGCGGTAGCCAAGTGGTAAGGCCGGGGACTGCAAATCCTCTATTCGCCGGTTCGATTCCGGCCCGCGCCTCCATCCTTTAGATACTTAAAATTAGTGCTTACATTATTCGGTTTAAGTGTCCTTGGTATAAAAAATTGTTTCGGAAGGTCCAATTACCATTGCTGACAATTCCTCAATAGGTAAGCTTGATAGAGTCTTCAGCCAGTATTTTTTTGGCTACTGAATACTTTTCAGTTGGGTTTCTGAAAAGTTTTTTTAAAAAGATCAAATGACTTTTTTAAAGTATTTCAGTGCCACCACAATTGTTTGTGCGATCTGTTTACACGCCTTAAACATTCATCCATTGAATGTAATTATTCACTTTGTTGGTGCCTGTACATGGAGCGTGGTTGGTTTCGCCTGGAAAGAAAAAAGTATCATCCTGAATTTTCTTCCCCAGGTATTTATTCTGGGCGGTGGATTAATTTACAGCGAATTCTTCCAATGAAATTGGAGATATAATTCACGGATTCTAATTTTGGATTTCCCTTAAGGATTTATTCACCTTCCAGAGTAAATTCTTCTTCTATCGACTGGTTATTCTCTGTGATTTGGGAAAAAGAGGAGGGGAGTTCCTTCTTTGTCTGAATGCCCATCTTGCGGAGTTTTTCCACCTGGCCAACTAAATGTCCACTTCCCGTAGACAATCTTTCAACCGCAGTTTGATGAGCGAAG
>NZKY01000163.1 GCA_002694035.1 Opitutia bacterium | reverse complement strand
AAATTTGGAGTCGATCATTGGAAAAGTTTAAGTTGGAAAGAAGAAGTCTTTGGTAAACTTAAAGGTACTGATTTCTTCAACAGGATTCCATGTTTTTATCAAGACGGTCGAGATCAGTCTGTTAGGGTACTTGAGTTTGTAAAGCATGTTGCCTGGGAAAATGAAATTGATTGGGGCATCTGCTCCTCTCCTCTCCGTGGTGATGAATACAACTCAGCATACTGGAAACGTGTATGGCTGGAACGTATGGGATTTATGCCAGAAGATGTCAATAACTGTGTCTTTACTTCAAACAAACATAAGCATGCTTGGAGTTACAAAGACTTACTGCCAAACATTCTAATTGATGATAAACCTCAAAACATCAAGGCTTGGAAAGATGCTGGTGGTATTGGTATCCGTTTTCAAGCAAATGAGGATGACATTGATTATCTTGAGTGGGAATTACTAGATGCAATGAAGGAGCGATACGAATGACCATCTGTGAAATATTAACTCTTCGGACAGACTTTGAGGATATTATTAAGGACTTTAATATGGGATGTCAGGTTATGCAAGGGCATGCTAGATCCGATATAAATACGATTGAGTGGTTTATAGAGCATGGACATAGGTCCAACTCTCTTCGTAATGGTTTCAACGAGGCAATGACAATTGCCAAAACTATTAAGGAGTACTCAGATGGCTGCACAGAAGAAATTAGAAGCCGGGAGTCAGTATGAACATTTTGATAAAGACGGCGATGGTGTCGTCAGTGATGAAGAATTTGCTCTAGAACGTGATATGATGAGAGCGGATAACGAAAATCAAAAAGAAGATCAGATCCGTCGGATGGCGTGGTTTGCTTTGTGGGGTCTATTAATATATCCAGTTGGGATTGTGGTTACAGATTTACTACCATTCAGTTTTGAATCTACTAGCCGACTACTAGCAGATATTGCACCTACATATTTTGTTTCTGTCTCTGCTTTGGTTGGTGCCTTTTTTGGTGCACAAGCTTATCAGAAGGGCAAAACACATGGTAATGGTAAAGGAAAATAATGAAACGTTTGATATATCAGGTCTATACAGGTAATAGATCTAAATTATATGATTGGTGTGTTAATTCCGTACAAGATTATTCTAAGGAGTACGGAATTGATCACATCATCCAACAAATTCCTAAAATGAGAATAAAGCCAGATGTCTTTGCCACAAACCGTAGCAAAGAATCATACGAGAAGTACGGCGGATTTCTACCTATCTATGAAAAAGAAAATGCATTTGATTATTGGGACAGGTATGACCAAATCTGTATCATAGATGCCGACATATACATCAGGCCAGGCGCACCAAACATCTTCAATGAATTAAAAGATGACACGGACTTTGCTGGAGTGTTGGAACGTGAGATGCCCATACAGGACTGGTATGTCAAAAAACTTGTTAACTATACTCGTATGCAGTATGGACAACTACAGTCAAACAAGATAGATTGGGAGTTTGGACACAAACACGGTGCACGTTTCTATAACATGGGCATGATGCTCATGAACAAAAGCATATCAAAATACTTGAATGGTGATAGTGGTAAGGAGTTTATCCAAAGACCAGAGTTTAAAGACTTTGTAGATGGTCAAGGTGCTTGGAAATGGTCAACCGATCAAACTCTGTTAAACTATTGGATCCGAAAAGAGAATATGAAGCAACAACCTCTTGACTGGAAATACAATACTCTATTCACTGCTGTAGCTGATGATAAATTAAAGGAAGGGCATTTTATCCATTTCTTCTTGAAGGATAAATTACCAAGACGTGGGGAGAATGTTGAAGAGTTAAAGAGGTTGATATGAAAACAGTTGTTTATCAATACTATGATGGGGAAACAACCCCAGGTAATGAAGCAGGTAGAAAGGCTATGGAGTCTTATGCCACTTCAATCGGTTCAGAATATATCTATGAGCAAGATCCTTATTGGAGAACAGACCTAGGTAAATACTCACCACACTTTGGTACCTTTAAACCAATCTATGAAGATGAGTTTTATGAGTACGATTACCTCATGTATGCTGACACGGACGTGTGGCCACGTGACGGTGTTACGGAAAACATCTTTGCTGAATTTGCCGAAACTGGTGCAGAGGTAGGTATCTGTGAGGAGTGGAATGCTCCGCTGGCTAGAAAGCGTCATACCATTGGTGGCGGTATTAATAATGCTAATGACATGAAGTGGGTAGAGAAGGTAAAAGAGGTCTATGGTAAAGATATGCCTCTTACAGCCGATGGTTTACCTAGGGTATTTAACTCTGGTATGATCGTGTGGTCAAGAGAAGGTATGGAAAAGGCCAGAAAAAGTTTCAAGAAGTTTATATCATATCAAGCAGTGATGGTTGGTTTGCCTAGTTTCTACCACTGTGACCAACCTTATCTGTCAGCAATGCTCGAGGTGTGTGAGTTTAATTGGACAGTGATGGACTATAAATGGAACTCATCAGTTCACTATGATCCAGGGACCAGAGGACCGAAAAGAGATGTCATTGATCTACGTGGAGATAAATGCAACTTCGTGCATATTCAGATGTCCGGTGCTAATAACATGAACCACGACCAGTTGCATACGATTACAAATAAACCGGTAGATGAATGGCCAATCTAATAATACAACACTGGAACGGGCCTTTACCAGAATGGGCCCGTCTTGCTACTCAGTCAATAGAGAAGTATGCAAAAGCTTGTGGGGCTGAATATGAACTCGTAACTGGTTATCCATTGGGGAAAGAACGTGGGGTACTTGCTCAAAAGCTTATATTTCTTGACCAAAAGTATTTTGACTTTGATCAGGTTCTTTTGTTGGATACTGATATGGTTGCTACTAACACCTATGATAATATTTTTAATCATGATGGTATTGGTCGCCTTCATCTAAGAGGTATGGAATCAGAGCAAGGTAGCCGTAACGGCCGAAAGTGGCCTTACTATTGGCAAAAAGATTGGCCTATGTTCTTCGGTAACTTCATCAAGATGGATAAGTTTACCCGTACAAAGATTGCTCCTTTCCTACCAAAGAGTGAGGACTTTGTTAAATATAAACATGAGGGCGAAGAACCGAACGACGAGATTATTCTAAGTTGGATGATGCGACAGGCCTCGTGGTTTATGCCAGCCCAAGTTGATCATCCTAGGTTTTGTGACCTACCAGAGGAAGCGGCAAGTAATGCAACGTTGATACATTTTTGTGGTGGCCGTAAACGTAACATCATACAGTGGATAAGACAGAACCGTAAAGATATATTATGAAAAATTTAATCATGCAACACTTCGAGCCTTTTCGGGAAGATGCTATCGAGCAGATGAAACGAACTGGCAAGTCACTACCTTTCATAGTAGAACATAGTGTGGCCAATATTAAGGCTTATGCAGAACACCTTGGGGCAGAATATAAGTTACTCAACGGTGAGCCTTTTCAAGCAGGGCTACGTGGTCAGTGCCAAAAGTGTGCAGCGATTAACGAAGAGTTTGATGAATATGATGTGGTCGTTGTTCTAGACACCGACAAGTTTATGACACGAAAAGGTTGGGACCAAAATATATTTGAGGCCCAAGGTATTGCTTGTTTTGATGATGTTCATCGCCAAAGAATACTACCAAAGTTCTGTCATGAATTTCCACGTATAAGTAATCTTGACTATCCTATTTGGTCAGGCGCTTGTTATGTTATGCCAAGAGAATTTAGACAGTTAATGCGTAAACAGATTAATCCTGCTATGAGGAAAATGTTTGAGGCCATCAGTCCAAAGCCTTATGTGGATGAAGGTATATTCCATGTGTTATGCCATAAGGCAAGATTTAAATTGGATAAGTATTTAGATGAGAGATGGGACTATAGTAGTTATCTTCCTAATCCTCAAAATGCCTATATGATACATGTGAGGCATAAACCAAAATCAAGAGAAGAGAACTATATGGATCTATTTAATCAAGGGGTGATATACAATGGCTAGAGATGTGGAAAGACATTTTGGTGTAGTCTGCAATGAACTTATCAGAGCAGAATATGACCTATCTGTTGTATATGACATAGGAGCAAATGACGGCCGCTGGACAGCAGGTCATGGGCGTAGAATTTGTCCAGGTGCACATTTCTACCAATTCGAGGCCAACTTGAAATGTACACTTAGACATAAAGGTTCTGACATAACTAGATTCATTGAGGTGCTATCGGACACTGACGGTAAGGAAGTAAAGTTCTATGAGGCTGATTTATTCTCAACAGAGAACACAGGCTATAGTTATTACCAAGAGAACTCTCCAGGGTATGAACAGGGTAAGTACACAACATATAAAACAAAAAAACTAGACACGTTTGTGGCAGAAAAAAATTTACCCACGCCGAACATTGTCAAGATGGATACACAAGGATCCGAAGTTGATATACTACGTGGAGGTGCAGAGACACTCAGTAAAGCGTATGCTATACATTGTGAGGTACCAATTGTGGAATACAACAAAGGAGCTCCAGGATTCTCTGAATACCTATCTGAGTTTAGAAAATTAGGATTCCTTCCGACAGGAGTAGAACACATTGCCATCAGAAACGGAGTTGTTTCTCAGATGGACGTAACGTTTATGAAAGCGACCATCATACAAAAGATTTGGAAATACAAACAGAGGTACACTGAGCTATGAGAAAAGTACTAATCAGTCTAGGGTCAAATAAAGGTGGTGAATTTCCTACCTTTATGGAATCAAAACAATATGACCCATCATTTGAAATATTTGCATTCGAACCAGAGCCAAGATGTTTCGAGCATATCCAAGAGGTAATGAAAAAGGTACCGAACATCACACATATAGCAAAGGGTGCTGGTGTTGAGGATGGAGTGTTAAGTTTTAGAGTCGGTCGTCTGACAGTATCTGGAACCTTAGACCAAACAAAGAAGCCGGACATGATGACTGGCGAAGAAGTTCTCATTGAGGTTTTGGATATATCCAAATGGGTTATGGAAAACTTTAACAAAGATGATCACATCTTGATGACCATGGACATCGAGGGTACCGAGTATGATGTTCTTGACAAGATGATTCAAGACGGTTCATTGGATTGGATTGACAAGTTATATATAGAATGGCATGGAGCAAAATCCATTGGGTTTGACATGAACAGAGAGCATTTCTTATCAGAGCAACTTGTCAGTATTATGGGTGATAGAGTTTGGTTCGGGTGGATAGAAGGTGATCAAGCCAAAGCCAAAAGAGCAATGCCAGATACTGGTGGAAACATTTATAACATGCTATGAAACATTATTGTATTACAATCCCAGGTAATCGTGTATCCGAAGATGGCTATCGTGCACTTGTTAAATCATCCAGAAAAGTTGGAAATGAATTTGACATTGACAAGTTTGAGGCCACTACGGCTGATTATGCAAATGTTTCATTATCTGCTGAAGGTATTAAATGGACATATCCTTGGGAAGGTGAAACAATTGACTTTGCCTCAGGGTTAACTCTAAAAGCATATCCAACAGAATATAAAGAGAGACGGATAGCATGCTTTATGAGTCACTGGCGAGCATGGCACGAGGTTATGAAAACTGAAGAGCCTGCTATTGTGTTTGAGCATGATGCAATGTTTGTACATAAACTAGATTATGGGTTTATTTTAGAGTCGGATTATGATATAATAGGGATAAACAACCCGTTGATGGCTACGAGGCGTGCCCAAAAATATTATGATACTGTCAAAGATAGACCACAGGAGATACAACCTGTGCCTAGAATAGACGAATTTAATGTCCCTCAAGGCCTTGCCGGAAATAGTGCATATATAATTAAACCAAGTGGGGCAAAGAACCTAATAGAGGCAACCAAACAGTACGGCGCTTGGCCAAATGATGCTCTTATGTGTTACCAGATAATTCCTAAACTTGGTGTCACACGTAGATTTTACACAAAGGTCCAAGGTTTGCCGTCAACAACTACAGGATAGATTATGCAAGGTTATGTGATTACCATCATGGACAACGAAAATTCGGTTAAGGCCGCAAAGCGTTGTATCAAGTCAGCCGATATGTATGGATTAAAGGTAGAGATGCATGAGGCAACTACACCCAAAGATAATCCTATGGACATGATGCGAGAGAGAAATATAAACCCAGAGGGATTTGAAGAGGTATATTCTCGACATGAAAACTGTATGTCTGCATTTCTGTCACATTACAGACTATGGGAAAAATGTGCATTTGAGAACGAGACATATATTATATTCGAGCATGATGCTGTAGTGGTTAATAACATTCCGACTGATGTCGGTTGTATGCATGTTGCAACTATAGGTAAACCATCGTACGGACAGTTTATGACACCAAGGTCTTTTGGATTTAACCCTCTTACACAGAAGCCGTATTTCGGTGGAGCTCATGCATATATGGTAAAGCCATCAGGTGCTTGGGCCCTTATGGAAACCGCACAGAGTGATCCAAGACCCACAGACATTTTTCTGCATCTTGAGAGGTTCCCTTGGTTACAGGAACATTACCCTTGGTCTGCAGAGGCAAAAGATTCCTTCACTACAATCCAAAACTCAAACGGTTGTCAGGCNAAACACAGTTTTANCCCAGAAACATATGTGATAGAGAATGTCTAGAAAAATCTTTCCAAAAGCATTTTTAATCGGATGTGATAAAAAGTCCGAATGGATGCTTGATTGGTTTCTAAAAAATTATAAGTTTCATGCAAACGAAACAAAACTTGTATTTGCAGACTTTGGGGTCAGTCAACGTAAGGCAACGATGATTGATAACAACTCATTGTTTGTGGCCAGATTGCAGATGGACATGGCAGGGTGTCCAAAAACTTGGTTTATGAAACCAGAAGCAATGTGGTTTGCCCCTATAGAGAAATGTATATGGTTGGACATAGACATAGAGATAAAGGCAAATATAGACGATATGTTTGATCATCTTGTACCTAACAAACTTTGTATGGTAGAAGATAAACCTTGGTCCAAACGTAGTGGTGAAATTTGGCACAACTCAGGGGTCGTTGGTTTTATACATAAACCAAAGATATTAAAGGACTGGGCTGTGACCACAAAGGAAGGCAAACATGGACAGGTTGGAGACCAAGAAGTTTTGCATGCTATGTTAAATCCTATCACAAAGATAACCCATATACATGATCTACCTCGTGAGTATAACATATTAAGGCTTGATGTACAGCATGACGATTATAAAGGTCCTATCAAATGTATGCACTGGACAGGACAAAAAGGTAAGGTGAAAATTAAGGAGCTTATAAATGCCTAGAATTGCACATATTGTCGGTAACGGCGACATGGCTGTTTTATATGAAAAAGAAAAAAGAAAAGGATTGACATTAACTTGCAACCTACCACCATTTCCTGTAAAGGCATATGCCACTGCTATCGTTGATTTTAAGTTTACCAATGCAATAGACAAGGGTGANGTAGAGGTCGGNGGTGAATGGATTATGGGTGTCAGACCTAAGGCATACTGTGAAAGGTTTCCTGCTTTTCATATGCGTGTAGCAAAACATATCAAAGAATTTTATACAAAGAAACCTAAATATGCAGCAAACTATACAGATTTTAACTGTGGACATTTTGCTACATACTGGGCATTGGAGAAAGGAAAGGCAGACGTTGTTCATCTTTATGGTTTTGACTCTGTGTTTGATTTCAATCTACGCAGTTATAGCGACCTTATCTTAAATTCGGATAGAGGCAACATGAATAACAACAGACTCATAGANAACTGGAGACCTATCTGGGAAGGTATGTTTAATGAGTTTCCAAATACCGAGTTTGTGTTTCACCATAAACATGATGCAATGAAACTAAAAAAGGCAGAAAATGTACGCATAGAGATAGATAAATGATTTACATTTTAGTGAAATTGTGATATAATACTACTATGATACATTTGTCTATACAAGGTGGATCCGGCAAAGAACAGGCATTAGCGCATGATGCCTTTAACTTTGCGTTAAAGTATCTAATGCCAAGAAAGCAAAATATTACAGTTGACTTGAACATTACTGAGANTCCAGATGATGCAGATGCATATCATTGTTGTGTGAATAAAGGAGAGCATGAAATAGAGATCCAAGAAGGTCTCATTGAAGANGATTTTGTGACAGCCATTTTTCATGAAATGGTCCACGTGAGACAACATGAACGTGGACTACTTAAGGACCATGGTATTCGTAAGGCTTGGAAAGGTGAAGAATATGTTGGTATCTATGACACAACCAAAACATATATGAATTTACCGTGGGAGGAAGAAGCATACCGTTTACAGGAGGAGATGTATAAGAAATGGATCCAGATATAGATATCATGAAACGGCAGATAGCCGAAGAGGTCAAAGAAAAATATAAATTGTACAAAAGAATTGATGAGCTGAATAAAGAGATTACTAAGCTCAAAGACAGATTATTCAAACTTGAAAAGCCTCACGGCACTTTAAGTAATAATCCGTGGATGGAACATTAAAAAAAAGTGCAAAAAAGTGCAATTAATTGAAAAAAACACTTTACATTATCTCTAAAGTATGATATAATAGTACCAAGAGGATTTTATAAAGGAGCTAAGTTATGAAAAATATTGACCATTTTGTAATTCGTACATACCTTGAGGACGGCGAAATCTGGGAAACCATTCGTCATACTCGTGAGGGTTTGACTGCTTGTATTCAATCTATCTGGAATACAGAAGGTGTTGTTAGGTTCACAGTAGAAGAAAAGGTGTCTGCATAATGGAAAAAGCATTAAAANATTATATCATCGCTCAACGCAAAGANGCAGAGGAGTTCTCAAAGCAACCTGGTTGCTGGATGGGCATGATGCCTTGTCATACCGATACTGAGTATTGGTCAGAGCGTGTGCCTTCTGGTACTCTTGCTGAGTTTCAGCGTAGTGAGCTGGAAGAGTCAGCATACTATATGGCTGCTGACGCAATGAGCAAGTCTTATGCTCGTTTCATGAGCAGTAAGTTTGCTGATATGTCTGACCAGGAGTTGGAAGACTTCTGTGCTCAGATGGGTGTACTCATGAAAGCGGATGCTGCATGATGTTACCGTTTGGCCGTTTATTACATATCTATCAAGAGTGGTGCTATCGTGTAGAGGATAATCAAGACCCATATGATGGTACGGTAAAAAAGACTCATTGTATGGTAGATCCAAAGGGTGTACATCATTGGGACTTTGATGAATTATGTAGTCCATACGAAATCGCGTCAGATAAAATGATAGAAGATTTTGTGGCCTACAAGAGTTTCCAGCGAGGTCGAGCAACTTAGCTCCTCTCTCAGCTCCCTTGCTGGAACCCTATGGTCGGGTGAATATAAACACGGTTAAGCCTCTAGCGACCTAAAAGATATAAATAGAGGTAGGAACGAGGGCAATCCTTCCCAAGAAACCCTCATCCAGGATTAGGTTCCAGGATAACACATGGAGATGCACCCGGCAAGTATACACCGGCTCTGCTAAATTAAGGGTGATGCCGTAATACATCCGTGGTGGCCAACGGTTAGCCACCTTTTAACCTAGGAGATAACATGTTAGAAGGCACACTCGTATTCTTGACTTTATTCAGCTGGGTGGAGCGAGAATTTTTAGAAGAAAAGTTAAAATGGAATGCACAAGGATATAATTACTGGGACCAGATTGAATGTCGTGCCCCTGATCCGAATGCCAAGTCGATTGTAATTACAACACCTATTGGGAACAAATACGTATGCTTCAAGCAGACAAACATGAAACCGACACAAAATTAAAAGTAGGGGATATAGGAGTTGTTCTTATATCCGCTTGGTTAATTAGTCAATCTTTGATATGGAGTAATATTGCTTGGTTCTTAATAGGGTATTGCTTCTTCCTAAACTATGCTATATGGAGGCGTGATAATGGATGAAGATTTTGATTTTGGTTTTACAGCAGTTGATGAGTCTGAACTAGAGGCTGTAAAACAAGCAAAAGATACAGCACAAAAGATGGCTGTAGGTGTTGATGCAACTCAAGACAAGATTGACAAACTATATAATGCCATTCAACCCTTGTTGACAAACCTTAAAAAGAATCCTGAAAAGGAATACATCCTCTGGCCTAATCGCATAGAGAAGGTAGATCAGTTTGAGGATATGCTCAGAAAAATCTATAATGCTTAAAAAAACACTTTACATTTCAGAGCAAATGTGATATAATAGATTAGGAATGTTTTTTGAGGAGTATATAATGACACGTGAACAACGACTTGCACTTATTCGTAAGACGTCTAAAAAATTCACTAAAAAGCTAGAACGCAACCAACGTGTACGTAAGACCGAAACCGTGTCTTATTTGCCGTACGGTTACCCTGCATCTAAAGGCTATGATGATGTTAATATCAATCATTGGACAGATGCCCCACAATATGCGGAGAAATATTATGGTGAAGCTTATCGCGATACCGTTGATCATGATAATGATTGGAACTAGTCATGCTGGTGAGTTGGGACAAGAATGTAAATATGTCCGTACCATCGAGGTCGACAAACATGGAAACACCAGTGGCGTGCAGACATATGAATGCAAGACCGCTCCCCGTGAAATCATCACCAAGACAGAAATTAAAGAAGTCCGAACATGTGCAGCAAAACTACTTTTCGGATTTGAATGCGACCCCCACCAGCCAGAAGGTGATCAGTTTGCTGCGGCCCTCACCTCTTTGGTATCTCTAGGAGTTATACAATGAAAAAAATCTTTTTGACCTTGGCTATCTGCATGGCATTTGCATCTAATGCACAAGCAAATGTTATCGTTGATGAATATGCAAAGATGAAGATGGACTTTGAACAGAATGTGCAACAAGGCAAAGACCAGTTTGCCCGTAATAAAGAACAGTTGCAAGGATTGTTTTTTAAGATTAAAAGCATCGTGAAAACCACAACAGATAAATTGGATGAGTTAAATAATGTACAATAAATATTTTATCGGACTCCCTGTCCTTGCACTACTAGGTGCTTGTGCCAAAGAGGTACCACCTGATGCTGCTATGTCACAAAAAGAGTTTGAGTACAAGTCAGCCCAAGTAGAAAAGCAAATTGAAATGATTCCTGCTTGGTACACAGCCATTCCAGATGTAGAGGATGCTGTACATGCCGTTGGTACTGCTATCACACCTGACATGCAGTTGTCCGTGGATATTGCTACTCTGTCTGCAAAGACAACTTTGGCCGACCGTATTGATTCCAAGTTACGGTCACAGATGAAAACATTTAAGGCCAAACTTGGCGCCGATGACTTTGCCAATGAACTATCACATGAGTTCGAGCAAGCCACAATCAACATCATTGCCGATGCAGATGTTGCCGGTTACCGTGTGAAAGAATCAGCCATAGTACCGAATGGTACACAATATCGTGCATATGTTCTGCTTGAATATACAGACAACGAGGCATCAAAGATCATGAAGAACCGTTTTGCTCGTGACAAGATGCTGATGTCTAAATTACAGGCCGAGAGTGCATGGTCAGAACTCAATACTCGAGTTGATAAGATGAACGATGATGAACTTAAAGAAATGAGTATCATTGTTGATGCCATCAGTGACCTACCAGTGCACACTCCAGCACCTGCACCTAATGCAAAAATTACTGTACAAGAATAGGAAAGTGTGATATAATGATCAAGTCAATTTGTTTTATGATAGTCTTTGTGGGACTTGGTTACTACATAGGTGCTGGTGTCATTGACATCAAGAGCTCTTTGACCACTATTAGTGCAACGTTGGACTCTACATCCAACATGCTTGATGAAATGAACTCTATGCTTAAGGATATGAATAAATGATTCCGGCAATGACAAGTGACCGTATACTTGCATACCGAGTATTTACAGGTGAGTTGGAAAAGTTAAGTCTCAAAAAACTACCACCTGATAATACCAAACCGGATCATCTCTCTGGCAGTGAGGCTATAGTTGCCGAATATCTACGCATGAGGATCAGACAATGGGAAGAGAAAGGGTACGATAAATCATGACCATGCATCTGGTAGGTCCGTATATGACCACGACCAATTACAAGAAGCGTAAGGCCAAGAAAAAAACGGCTGGTGTTCTAGAAGAAGAACGTAAGATGGAACAACTGTTGCAGAAGGTAGGGTATGTCAAGAACTCGAACCACAGATACAAAATGCCAGATTACACTGTTTCCGAACCACTTGCACCGACCTCAGACTATGTTGGTAATGGCTTTAAGAGAGCTACTAAGCAATACACTGGCGATGAACTTGCCGGGATCGGTACACTGCATAAAAGTAATATGGTGCCAATCCGTAAAGATAGTAATGCGGCTAAAGAAATAGCGCAGATGCGTAGAAATTAAAATAGCATTTGCGATAAAAACACTTTACATTTACTCAAAAATGTGATAGAATATATTATGTCATTATTTTGAGAGGAGTTTGATATGGCAATACCTAAGAAACGCAAGAAGAAGTTGGTACCAAGAAAAGCCAAATCTGGTCTAGGTGGTGTTCCGCACGACAAAGGCTTTATGGTAACTCAAAACTATTTTCATTTTGAGGTTGCACGCAAAGACCTAATTGGTTGTCTGTATGCTTATGTCCGTACCAACTTTGTTAAAAAAGATGCACAAGCAATCTTTGCAAATCCAGATTACAAGTTTTTCAATTACACTCATCATGCCGCTATCGCATGGTGGTTAACAATGGGTCTGACCAAAGATGACAAAGTTATATATTGGGAAAATGCACTCAATCGCTATATGCAAGAACTGCTCGAAAGTGGCAAGTTACTTCTTGAAGAGAAGAAGGCAAAAGCTAAAGATACCGATAAGGTTGTCTCACTCTCACCTATGCAGAGATTGCAGAGCAAGATTGACCGTACCATCATGCAAGACATCCTTGATCTAGAAGACCAGTGGATGGACGATGAAAAGACTACACTTGATGTGTATGCTCAATTCCAAAAACATTCACTCCCTGGATCTGCCACGGCACAGGTACGTGGTATCCTAGAAGGTTGGTTATCTGACTATTCAGATGCCTACAATAAAACTTGTCCAGATGCCGTTGAGGGTTATGCCCATATCAAACGGCCTGAACTGAATCGCCGTATCAAGGCTATCCAAGATATGCTGTCAGACCTTGACAGAATCAAGAATGCCGCTAAGGCAAAACGAGCAGTCAGAATGCCTAAGACCAAGGCGGCTGACAAGCAAGTCTCTCGTGTACAATACAAAAAAGAGGACAACGAATACAAGTTGGTCTCCATTCCGCCGATACAGGTTATCGGTAAACATAGACTCTACACCTTTGATACCAAGGGAAGGGTCATCAAGGAATTTGTATCCACTGCCGTTAACGGTTTCCAAATGTCTGGGTCAACACTCAAGGACTTTGATACAGTAAACAGTAGGTGTGTACGACTTCGGAGACCGAATGATTTCCTACCATTTGTACTTGGTAAAACACCAAATCAAATCGACAAAGAGTGGAAAAATCTTACCACCAAGACTACGGTACCAAACGGCCGTATTAACAAAGACACAATCATATTAAGGGTTATGGATAAATGAGTGAGAAACTAGAGGAGCAGTTCCTCAACAAATCTAAATTCTCCAAGCTGATAGAGAAAACAGTCATTGAAAAATCTATCGGCTACATGGAAGCAATACTTCTGGTTTGTGATGATAATAATATAGAACCAGAAGATGTAAAGAAGTTTGTCTCACCTATCATCAGGGACAAACTAGAAGCAGAGGCCATGTCTCTAAACTTCTTACCAAAAACAAATTCGATTGACTCTGCACTTTTTGAGTAGATCGTGTATAAATATCTGTACATTACAGTGTACACATGTTATAATAATTCAGTAATATTTCAGCTATAAGGACAATACGATGTCATTTGAAAACTTAAAACGCAATCGCGACCAAATCTCTAAACTCGTTCAAGCAGCAGAAGCAGCTGGCGGGACAACAGAAAAGAAAAACTACGGCGACGACCGTGTCTGGAAACCGACCGTAGACAAAGCAGGAAATGGATATGCCGTACTACGGTTCCTCCCAGCAAGGGAAGGCCAAGAATTACCATGGGTCAGATATTGGGACCATGGATTCAAAGGACCAACAGGTCTGTGGTATATCGAAAACAGCCTTACAACTATTGGTCAACCTGATCCAGTTGGTGAACTCAACTCGCGCCTCTGGAACTCAGGTATCGATGCAGACAAAGAAACTGCACGAAACCAAAAACGCCGTCTCCACTATGTAACAAATATTCTTATCATGCAAGACCCTGGTAATCCTGCTAATGAGGGTAAGGTGTTCATGTATAAGTTCGGCAAGAAAATATTTGAGAAGCTCATGGATGCCATGCAGCCAGAGTTTGCAGATGAGCAACCAGTAAACCCATTCGACTTTTGGGATGGGGCAGACTTTAAATTGAAAATCCGTAACGTTGAAGGATACCGTAATTATGATAAGTCAGAGTTTGCAGGAGGTTCTTCTCTGTATGATGGAGACGAATCCAAGTTGGAAACAGTCTATAACCAACTACATGATCTCAGTGAGTTCACCGACCCAAAGAACTACAAGTCGTACGACGAGTTAAAAGCTAAGTTGATGCGTGTTCTCGGTGAAGAGGCTTCTATGGGTGCCCCTACTATGGCACAAACTGCTCAGATTAACGAGCCAGTGCCGTCACCTATGGCATCTGAACCAATGCAGCCTGTTACCGCTGAGGAAATTAAAACAGACGATGATGAGGATACCATGTCCTACTTTGCCAAACTGGCGAACGAGGACTAATAGGTTATCCCATGACCACCAGCTTCTACGGCCTGTTCACGGCCTAGACTGAGTGATACCTGTGATGGATTGGTGATATTAGTACTATTATCATCCATACTCATACCAACTACATTCCCACCACTTTGTTGTGGTGGGGATATTGCTGCGGGTGCAGTGGCCGGTGGAGCCATACCTGTATGTGCAATGATTGAACTTATCTGCTTCATACGAGCTTCTAACTCATCAACAGGCACATCCATATTTAAAAGACCGCCTGAAGGAAAATCATAATTCCTATTCATGCCAGGCTGTTCAAGCTCAAATGTTCCACCCTTTGCCATAGCCTTTAAAAGTCCACCGACATTGGATGCGTATTGTGCTATAGCAGCAAACTTTCTGGTTTGTCTGTCCACATTTACATCAGCCAGAGCTTCTATTGAACCGGTAAACTTGGTCAATGAATCAGACATTTTGTCCAATGTATCAACAACGGTTACATCTAGATCTTTAAGTGGGGCTAAAGAATCAACAATTTGCTTTATTTGATTTGACCTACGGTCACCTCCATCAGTATCGTAATCTGTACCGAATAAGAAGTTCATAGCCTGACTGGCTCTATTCATAACCTCATCGGTTAAACTACCTAGAGCACTACCACCAAAGAATGCCGCAATAGCAAGACCAAGTCCACCTAGCCCTGCAATTTTTTCTACTATACCATCCTCTACAGTATTAAATGCAGACAAACCTCCGGCAAGGTTTTCCATCATAACTTTAAAACCGGAACCGTCAATACCAACAAACCCTGCTACATCACCTACACCAGCAAGTGCTGTTATAAATCCAGCAATACCTCCACCAAGGGCAGTCATACCTATGGCAGCTGCACCAGCGGCAACAGGACCAGCATATGCGGCAAATAATGCAGAACCAAGAAGGGCAGAACCAACCGCTATCATTTCGGTTGTACCAAAGGCACTAAGACCTTCGGCTACGTTCTTCATCATCTTCTTTAGATTTTCACCGTCCACGTTCATCATCTGATTTAACTTGTCACCGACTCCTAGACCGGCAAAGAAACCACCGATGCCTAGACCTACGGCTCCCATGCCAAGAACTATATCATCTGCACCCATACCAGGCATTGCTGAGAATAGAGTACCAGCACCTAATACTGCACCCAATGCTATGAGTTCTCTGTCACCAAAAGCCGTTAAACCTTCCGCAAGGTTCTTCATCATGTTCTTTAATTTGGTACCGTCAACGTTCAGATATGACATAGCGGCATCTGATGCGGCAAGACCAGCAAAGAATCCACCGATACCTAAACCTATAGCACCCATACCGACAACTATGTCACCGCCACCTAATCCAGGCATGGCAACAAACAATGCGGATCCACCTAGTAGTGCACCAACCGCCAATAACTCTCTATCGCCAAAGGCCTTCAGACCTTCACCTAGGTTAACCATAAGGTTCTTTAGGTTATCACCTGCACCAAATCTCTCCATAATACTTGTTGCACCGGCAAGACCCATGAAGAATGCACCCAGTCCAGCACCAGCGGCTCCCAAGCCGATGCCCAGTCCAGCACCTAATCCACCTAGGCCCATAAAGTTCACCTGATTATTAGAGGCTGTGGTTCTAGAATTATCTGTCTTGCTTCTGTCTATACCAACAATTCTTTTGGATGCGGCCTCACGTTCCTTTTCCAGTCGGTCACCTTGTGCCGCCTGTTGTGCTGCAAAGTTCTTTTTCAGAAGTGTAGTGAGTGCAGCGACCTCTTGTGCAACTGATAAGGTTGCAGCGTAGGTTTGATCCGCTCGACCCTTTTGATCTAAATTATTTGATCTTAGAACCTTAATTACATCTTCTAATGTTTTCTCGGCCATGGTTATCTACCTTGTTGCATTTTAATTTCTTGTTCTTTTATAAAGTCAATCAACATATTTACATACACTTCTTTTTCCCAGGGCATCATCATGTCTATCTCATTCAGTGAATATTTGTGATGTTGCATCAGGTCAAAGTTGGTTTTATAATGCACCATCAGATTTGTATGAGATAGACATATTAGAAAAAACTTTGCATGCCCTCCAGAGTGATGGTGTTGTGTGTACCACAATGTTCACAGTCCCAATCAACTGTGTGTTTAATTGCTGGCATTTTCTCCATATATTCTCTAATTTTAGTAAACTGTTCCGTGGTCATAGACTCTAAAAACTCTATGGCCTCACCATGTGGAACATCACTGAAACTGATACGTTCATCTTCTGTCTGTACAGCATCTATTGATTCATGGATTAAAGCAAATATTCTGTCCATGTTATTACCTTGACCAACAACATTTTCGTTTTTGGCAATGTCTCTATATGTAGGCTGTTTCATCTCCAAAACTATATCGTCAGTGATCTTTATCTTCTTAGGTAAAACCTCACCGTCAATTTTAATCTCGTCAATGTTTACAACAACCTCCGTATCACTTTCACATTCCTTACATTTCATCATAACTTTTGACATAGACCCAACAGACTTTGATCTAATCTGCAAGAACAGATATTCAACATCATACGATGTCAAAGTTCTGTCATCTACGTCCTCTATGATACAAGACGTGACAGTGTCAAGAATTGAGTTAGCAATCTGCCTTGGATCTTGTGACTCCATGGCAATGAGAAGAATCTTCTCCTCTTTGACCACAAACGGTCTAATCTGCACCTCTTGTTTTGTTGAAGGAATAACCACCGGATATTTTGGTGTGTTATTTAATTTTGGCAAAGCCATAATTTAACTCCTATCTAAATATAGACCCAAAGCCGCCACTCACTGAAATAAAGCCTTGGGTGTCATTAATTGCTCTCCATCTTGTATAGGACAACTGTACAGAAACCTGTACAAGACCGTCAAGCTCATTGTTTAATTCAATCGCCGATATTGTGGTCGGGAATGCATTTTGTAATTGTACCGAATATGCTGTACCACCTCCGATACCTACGTTAATACCTATAGGGCCAAAATCAAACCCTTTGTTCAGTATAGGTTTTCTAAGTTGATGTATCTTTACATCTCTTTGATACTCATTCTTATATCTGGCCACTTGATTATTCTCATCAACCGTACTAGCTATCCATGTGTCAAAATACTTTTTAATGCCGTAATCATTCATTGCGTAGAATGTAAGTGATACATCATCAACAGCATAACCGTATGCCACTTTCTGCATTTCCATACCGATACGACGCTCGTGTGTCAACACTTGTTTGCCAGGCATAGTGGCAGATGCACATAACAAGTTGAGGTCTCCACCACCCATAGAACCACTTGTTATCAACTCCGCTATTCTGGATAATAAACTACCAGATGCAAAGTCTTGTGGTAACTCTACAAGAAACTGATTTGTCCTTGCAAATCCTAACTTGGATGAGGCTAAAGATTTTAACTGGTCAATACTTGCCATCAGATCATCCTTCGTGAATCTCTATATACTTGTCTGGAACTACTCTTGGCCCAATCAGCAGTCGGCAGAAATGTAGCTATTTCCCATTCCGGTGCATGAACCCTAGCCAGTTTACTCCTTACGTGCTGAAACAGATAATGTTTTACACATGGTTTAAAAAATCTGGTCCTAGATGTAGCTGATAATGTTCTATATGTCAAATTAAACTTAGTTGTCTCATCATATCTTTTATTTGATATGTTATCCATTAAAGCATCTAATAGTTTTGCCCTTAATGTGGGTGGCAAATAGTGTAAGTTTAAACCCATAAACCCCTTTGGTGCACCACCAATGATGATGGTCAGAGGAAATCTGTCATAGTATGGCAATGTGTCTTTATGCTTTGGATCATAGAAAAACATATTCATGGAACCAATTAAAGGATTCTGTCTATTGGCCAAAGTAAGCTCATCTTGTTGCATTAACTGATTTCTGTTAATACGAGACATGTCTTGTAGCTTTTTACGGAACCATTCACGAGACTCTTCGGTTCGTGGATTAATCCCTGCTCTAAAAGCTTGTGCAGATACCTTTTGAAATAGATTTGCCATACCACTATTTATAACTATTTTTTGGACTTTTTACGATATGGTTTTAAAGGCTTTAGTGGTTTTAACTTACCTTTTTGTTTTCTCATTATACCCATACTGTGCAAGGTGTTCTCAGTCCAGACCTGAAACTCCCACCCACGATCCTTTGCATAATCGTCAGCCGCTTCCCACTTGTTCATATTCTTGACATATGTCATGGCCTCACCGATATACCTTCTGGACTTATTTGGGTTCTTCGGTAACTCGGTTTCCTTCTCTGGTTTTATCTCTACCAATATTGTCTTATTATTGGTAAATGTAATTTTCAGATCCACAAAGTACCTATGCATCTTTTTGTCAACATCCCATCTGTATGGTATCACGGTCTCCTCAGAGGACCAGTACCGTACATTTGGGTTTGACTCACACCACATAAAGCATAGCTTCTCCCAATGTGACCTGTATGTCACTTTATCTGGGTCGCCACGATATTTGCTTAAGTTCTTTACCTTGTATTTGCCTGAATATGCCATAAAATTGATATAAATAGGTTTATAAAATTCTATTTATTAAGGAATCGTCATGGCCTTATCTACACTCGCTGGCTCAAGAGCTGCTAAGAAAAAAGCCGATTTGGAACCATTCGGTGGAGAAGGGGCGGATATAGGTGATAAGAAATTATCAAACATTAATAAATCCGCAAATTCTTCTGTTAAAGTTTATGCACAACCGGAACAGATAGATCAACAAGTTGGAACAAGTGCAGCTAGAGTTGATTTAAAATATCCTCTGGACACTTCTTATCTTGCATATATTCAGTACAGAACGAGAGAGGTTGTTCCACCAGACTTTAGTGGAACTGCTGATGACCTTTTAAGTGGATTTAATAATAAAGTTGAGCAAGTAAAAGAGTTTGGTAGATCAATTTCACCAATAGGATCAGGTGGATACGCATCAGGTCAAGAAGGATTAAATGAAGGCCAAAATCCTAGTAATCAAGGCCAATATGATGATGCAATATTAAGAAATCAGAAAAAGGCGGGAGGAGCTCTTGCAAGAGAAAAGGCTTTAAAGGACAAAGAATTTAAAAATAGAGGTGGCCAAACAGATCTGCTTTCATTTAAAACTCAATATACAAATCCAGAAAAGGTTTTGAAACTTTATATGCCTCAGGCCATACAGGTTCATGATAATGTACAATATGATCAGGTTGGTCTTGGTATCGCTGCTGCAGGTGGGCTTCAGGCATTTAACCAAGGAAATAATATGATGAGTGCCATAGGCACTGCTGCTACTGAGTTTGGTAGATCAGTTGCAAGTTTATTTGGTTCAGGTGATGCATCTCTTGCTACAGAGGTCGGTAGAGTTGCGGCCGCTAGAGGTGCTGCATCTGTAAAGTTTTTAACCCCTGCACCCGCCCAAGCTGCATTAGGTCTTGGGTTACAGGTAAAGGTAAATCCGAGCACACGATCCGTATTCACTGGTGTGTCCGTACGTAACTTCTCGTTCATATATGATTTTTATCCTGTGTCTGCAGAGGAAAGTGAAGAGGTAAAAGAAATTATAAGAACATTTAGAAAAGAAATGTACCCTCTGTCAATTCCTGCTGGTGCATACGAAGCAGGATTTCCTCTAGGTTACAAGTTTCCAAATCTATTTGAGATAAAATTCAGAATTGACAATACAAACATAGAGATGCCACAACCACTCTTCTGTTTCTTGCGTGACGTTTCCACAACATACAACCCCGGACAGATGACGTTTCATACGGATGGTAAACCTACGCACATACAGATGAACCTACAGTTTCAAGAGTTCCGTGCACTGAATCAACAAGACATAGATAAGGGTCATTGATATGAGATATTTTACTAATTTCAAACAAGTTGATTACACATACGGTGATGACTTTATTAAAAGAGGTGGTGGTGATCTATACTTTGAATTGACACAAGACCTCACTGCATATGTCGATGTCATAGATGAGTTAAAAAACCTAGCTCCTTTCTATAGAAAATATTACATCTTGGAGAATGACAGACCAGACCAAGTGTCACAAAAGATTTATGGCACACCCGCTTATCATTGGACCTTTTATATTATGAACGATGAATTGCGTAGACAAGGTTGGCCTTTATCAATGTTGGAGCTTGAAAAGAAAGTCAAAAGAGATTTTCCACATCAGTTCATACAGACTCAGCATTCTCTTACAGGAGTCCTTCTTGTAGGGCAAAATGCAGTGGGTACACAATCTGGTGTGTCCGGCCAGATACTAAAAAGAAACTTAGACATAGGTACATTTATTGTAAATACAACAAAATCATTCCAGAAGTTTGAAGATGTATTCAACACATCATACGAGGGTATAACTAGAAATGTAACTGTACAGGCTACTGGTCCAGAACATCTTGCTCCTCACCACTATGAAGATGGTGACGGTAATCCAGTTGATATTGATCCTGCGATAGGGCCTGGTGCATTGGTTAACGAAGTTACCTTCTTTGATGAATATCAAAGACAGAATGATAAACTAAAAGAGATTAAGGTTATAAGGCCTGATGCAATTCAGAATGTTGTTGGGTCATATTTTGAAGCACTGAAAACATGAGTGAAAACGAAAACTTAACACCAACCGGACAACAAAGTTCGTCCGACTTTGGTATTGAATATGCTACACTCAGTAGCACTAGAACAAATTTAAAGGTAGATGTATCCTCTGTTTTGGTAGAGGTTCTTATGTACGAGCACATAGACAAGCCTTTTGTTACTGGTTCGGTAACTCTGATAAACAACGATAGAGTTCTAACAAATTTTGATATACAAGGTGCAGAAATATTTGAGTTTAGTTTTAAAAGACATACAGGGGTCAGTAATAATCTAACCGCAATAGCCAAAAAGTTTATAGTACAAAGAATTGACAAGGCGGTAAAAACAAATGAGTTTACCGAGGTTATGACTTTAAGGCTTATTGACTGTGAAGCTTTTTATTCTGGTTTACAAAATGTAACCAAATGTTATGATGGTCAACCGCAAGAAATAATAACAAATATATTGGATAGTTATTTAAAACGACCATCCATTCAATCAAGTGCCGAAGAACAAGTGCAAGATTCTATGAAGGTTATTGTGCCAAACATGACACCTCTTGCTGCTTGTCAATGGATTAAAAATCGTAGCACAACAAAAGATGGTTACCCCTTCTTCTTTTATAAAGCAGCAATAACAGATAGGTACTTCTTTGTTGATTTAAAAACAATGTTGGAAACCGATGTTATTAACGACACAATGCCTTTCACTGATATGCAAGCCTCAGGTGGTTCATTAACCAAGGCCAGACAGCTTGTAATTAGAAATATGGACCAAGATTCCAGAGATGATATGTATGCCATGATTGATAAAGGTACTATAGGTTCAAGGCAAAAATATTACGATATAACTAAAGGTGATTTTAAGGTTGTGGATTTTAACATACATAATGACATTATGGAAAACTTAAAAGATCTAAACAAAAGGCAATATAAATCTTTGGTAGATGCTGGACAAGAATACAATGAAATACCTGTATCATCTTATAGATCAAGAGAGTTTTCGTATGTGAGTCAAGGTAAGTCATACAACAATAAAAAAGGCTATGATGAGGCATTGACCGAAGGTGAACATCGTAGAAAAATAAAGTCGTATGCATATAAACATCTAATGCAAAAAGTTGTGATGAATATACAAGTTGATGCGGATGAGTTTATACAGGGCGATGATGACTATACAGTAGGCAAAAATATAAAAGTTCTTATAAGAGCAAAATCAGAAGATGAAAACCAAACAAAGATAGACATAAAAAAGTCAGGCGATTACCTAATTATGGCCGCAAATTATAACTTAGCAATATCACAGTCAAACAGAGCAACCGTTAACTTGCTAATAACAAAAATTGCTGATTATGTTAGTGATGACTTTAGCCCTATAGGAACAAGTTAATGATACCAACCACGTTTAAAGATTATTACGGAGACGAGACAAGATGGTTTGTTGGATACGTTGTTGATATTAATGATCCTGAACAACTAGGTCGTGTTCGTGTCAGAATATTTGGTGTGCATCCCGACGATCCTGGAGATGCTGATAATTCAGATCTACCTTGGGCTTCAGTTGTAGCGCCAATAACGGAAGGTAATAGTTCAGGTATTGGTGCAAATACAGGATTGAAAAATAGAGCACAAGTGTTTGGTATATTCTTAGATGGAAAAAATTCTCAGTTACCTTTAGTATTAGGTGGAATTCCAAAGTATGAACAACCTCCTTTAAACCCACTTGATCCGAATGAGTTAACTCAAGAGAAAGAAAACAGAAGAGGTGCAAGAACCAAACCTATTGTGTCAACAAAGATTGATGAGGAAAAACTAAGAGGTGCATCAAACGTAGAAAAAGCATTTAACTTTTTTATGTCTCCAGATGGAGGTGGATTTAGTGCTGAACAAACCTGTGGAATATTAGGTAACTTTGCCGTGGAAAACGGAATCATGCTAAGAAACGTCAGGGATTTTGATCCAACAATACAGTCTTTGGAAAAAGATGGAACAAGGGCATTTGGTCTTGCACAATGGAATGAGGCTAAAAGAGCAGGCAATCGTCTAGGTGAACTTATAAAATTCTCTACAGAACGAGGTTACAGTTATAGGTCTATGTATGCTCAACTTGCATTCACAAAATATGAACTGTTTAAATATTCATATTTTGGTCTTGCAGACCTACTTGAACAAGACAGCATAGAAGGGGCATGTGAGGTATTTGAAAAGAAATATGAAAGGCCTGCTGCTGGATCAACAGAGGAAAGAAAAGAAGAAGCCAGAAAAATATATGAACAGGTGGTGTCATGAGTTTTCATAGAGGTCCTGAAGTAATACCAGGCGAAAATCAAGTATTTTTTGATGATCGTAGAGGTAGATGGACGGTTTTATTTGGTGACGGTAGACAAGAATCAAGAGTTCAGTTTCCTAATGAGGCTGCGGCTAGAGATGCTGCTGGTGAAACAAATAATAAGAACACAGAAACTGTACCAAAACAACTTGTAAAAAATAAAGTAAAAGAAAAGTCTATAGCTACAGAATCCTTTAAAGAGGAAACGGCAGAGTTGGTAGAAGTTAGAGCTGCAAATGAAGGATCAACTGTAGGCGGAGAAGTGGGTAATGAAGCAGCTGGATTTAAATCCATAAGCGCCGCTGTTGGTAAAGAACCAGTGACAGACGGTCCAGTAATGACCGTGATGACAAATAACATACCTGGCCAAAACTTGGAAAAGAATAATACAGCAACCACAGAGATAACAGCAATAACAGGTAAGGCTTCAGTCAACGGAGTGTTGGATGAAGTAATTGTGCAAGGTAGTCCTAAAGGCATGACAAAGGCTTTAGAGCAAACAGTAGGAATTGATAAAAAGAAAATAACGTCCATCGTGTCTCAAGCATCATCAATACCGGCAAGACAAGCAAAAGCTGTAGAAATTGAGCAGACAGGTGGTATATCAAAGTTTGTCGGAGCACAAGCAGCGACAGCATCTGCCAAAGTCTCAATAGAACTCGGCAACCCTATAGGATCCAATAATCTGTTTGGTAGTATCATGTCTGGTAAGGGTAATATTATAGCAAACTTGGTGTCTTTGGCCTTTGGTAAAGCAGGAATTAAATCCATAAACATAAACACTACACTTGTAGATGCTGGAACACAATTATTAAATAATAGAAACATAAAAATATCTCCACCACCTCTTGTTTTCTCTGGTGGCCAAAGTAACTTAAAAAATATTGTCACTAAATCATCAGGTGGTAACCCAAATTGGACTTCAGGATCAGACACTGGAGAAAGAACACCTGAGCAAATATTTAAAGTTGGCAAAGAAGATGCAACATGGAGAGGTTGGCAGAGTGAAGGTATGCGACCAGTTGAGTCAGGCGGTTACCACTTTAAACCTCTGATCACATATGACCATATAGAAGCGGAACTAAGACACGCTGTTAAAGAAAGAGAAATAACAACTTTAATCTTTAACTGGACTGGTTTCGGTACCGGTATGGATACACTGACTGCTGGGTTTATACACGAGGCAATAAAAAAGAAACAATTGAAGGATATAGGTGCGGCAGAAATAAATGCCAATCCATTAAATTATGGATTTCAGATACACTGTTACGTTCAGTCAAAAGGTTTTGCACAAAAGGTCGTGCCTTGGACAAGAGGTCTCCATACTGATAAAAGCCCAGAATTAAATCCAATGCTAGCAAAAACCTTATACGTGATGATAAATGCTGGATCAACACTAAGTCAAGATGAGGTAAGTGAAAGAAAAGAAGATGTTTCAATATACTCAGAGTCATCAATATCAAAAGACCAATGGGAAGTGATGGACGAATTTATTAAAGCGTTCATGACAGTCTGTCCAGGTGGTGAGGTTTTAGGTCGTAGAGACATAGAGCCGTCTGTGACTGTAGCCAACTCAATCGCTCCTGGGTTTGATGTTCGTGCATACACAGCTCGTAAATTCACAAAAGACTCTACATTCAAAGAAGATAAAATACCAGTAGCCAAAGCATCCATAAGTGCTTCTGAACTTGCCGATAGAGAACCAGCCACAATCAAGCAAAGTCAAGCACCACATGATAAAGTTCCGAAGGTCAATAACATTGTAAAGGCATCTACTCCAGCACCAACCCGTGAAAGTTTACAGGCAGCTGCTGGAACATTTGCCAAAGACAATGAAAGTCTTTTGACAAATTTAAGAAGAAGAGCAGATGCAGCTGGTGCTACAGGCAATCTTGCATCCGGTATTTCAAATGCTGCTACAGCGGTTGTTGATACAGCTATAGCTGCACAGACAAAACTTACTTTAGGAAATAAGTTTGAAGCAATGAAACAAGGTTTAAAGTTTGATAAAATTTCCAATTTATTTAAGAGGCAAGAATGAGTGAAGGTGATATAGACGATTACGGTAAAACCCAAAGGGGTAATCCTGGCAAAGATGGATATGCAGACATAACAGGTGCATTTCCTAAAAGAGAATATATTGATGTGGCCTCTACTAATCTTGCAGCTCGTGGACTTAAAAGAAATGAGCTGTATATTGGAGGTGGTGATGTTGACCTAAACTTGGATTTAAGAACAAACGGTCTGTCAACATATCCACTTAATCAAGTGCGTGAAACGGTTTCTGGTCACGTTACAGAAATCGATGATACGCCTGGCTCAGAGAGAATACTATACAAGCACCGTACAGGTGCTGGTGTGGAGATGAGACCAGACGGCACTGTTATTGTTTCTTCACGCTACAACACTATTCAGATTACGGGTAATGATCACAAGGTTATTGTGGAAGGTGATGGTGATATTCATTACAACGGTAATCTGAGGCTCCACGTGGCCGGTAACATGGATGTTGAAGTAGGTGGTGATTATAATCTTCGTGTACACGGGGATAAACGTGAGGACATCCGTGGTGGGGTAGAGCAGAAAGTGGTAGAAAACCATGAAACTAGAATCACGGGGAATAAATCTAGTTATGTACTGGGTACAAATAGTGATATTGTCCTTTCTGATAATAATAGCATGGTGAAAGGTAATAACACAGAACGAGTACAAGGTAAACAAGCACAGTATGTCGGAGATGATATACTAATCACTGCGGCAAATGATTACAATCTTACGTCACCTAGTGTTAACATTGCAGCGACAGATTTATCTGCAATATCAACCACTGGTATCATCGGTGGTGACAATGTAATCTACTATGCCAAAAACTATTACGGAACATCGGCCACATTTACGGCCGGTGTTACCGCACCTACATTTAGCGGCGATTTAACTGGTAAGGCAGATGATGCCAATCAAGCAGATTTTGCTACCTCTGCAGGTCAAGCTCCATTAGGAGTAGCTGGAAACCCAGGATCCAATACACACGTTGATACTGACACGACTGTAAGAACAGCTGGTGGTCAGTCCATAAATGCACCAGGACCAAATTCAGCCATAATGAGTGCATACTTAAATGCATCAGAACTTGGTATTCGTAATGTAAAGATTGACCAAGGTGATGCAATTAGAGATACTGTTAACAAGTCGGTAGACTATGGTGGTATTTCCAAAGTCAGATTAACTACAGACACAGTAAGGTCTAAATTAAGAGATCCAAATACATCAAGAAACTCAGATTTTATCGGTAGATGTATATCTGAAGGAATCTTGTCCGCAAGTTATGTGGAACAGAAACCACAGAGTTTTGACATAGGTCGGATATTTAACAAAGATGCAACAGCTGTATTCCCTAAAGGTAAAACATTAGGTAATCAAAACGTTCAAGCGGAAAGAATAGCAGGAGATGCTAGCTCATTACTTGAAACAACGTTGATACCTAACCAACTGTACAACCCAGAGTTTCAGATGAAACGAGACGGAGTCATAACAGGTAAAACAAAACTCGGTCGTGGTATCACAGTGGCTAAATTCTGTGGAGGATATGCAGACCCAGCAACTCTTGAACATATCACGGATGATATTGACCGATTACAGATTGCTAGAAACCTATATGCAAATGCAGAGTTTATCAGACAAGCACAAGAGTTTTTAGATAAAGGCAACAAGCACAGATTAATTGTGGCCGAAGGTTTATATAAAAAAGAAGCAGGTGAAACATTGGATGTGGATAGCCTGAACTTCTTGGCATCACGTGGTCAGGTTGTAGTTTACGAATTAAGAGATCTTACTGGTAACATAGATGTGCCAAAAACGTTTGAACTTGCTGTCTATTGTAAAGACTATACAAACTTTGATAAAATGATTTTGGATTATGATTCATACAACCCAGACGGTAGTTTGAATGCACAACTTATAATTCAGATGCCACCATGTAATCCAGATTGGAAAATGAGATATAGAAATGATATTGAAACAAGATACAATAACTACACACAAACCAACGGCGAACTTGTAGAAATTATATAAATAGGATTAAATAATTAGAGGTTTTTATGGCTAGAGCATTTTCTATTGAAGATCAAAATCTTAGTAAATCTATTGTTAGTTCTCGTACCAAAGATTTTACTGACATTGATCTTGCATTCGTTGCCAAACCAGCAGGTGATTTATTTAAAAAGATAGATGCTGCGGCCGTAAAACAAGCGGTAAAAAATTTATTATTAACCACAAGAGGTGAAAAACCTTTTCAGCCTAACTTTGGATCAAACCTTAATAGTGCATTGTTTTCTTTGGATACAGAGTTTGATCCAGAATATATCCAAGACTTGATGGCTGAGTCTATAGAGAACTATGAACCAAGGGCAAGAGTTTTGTCTATTGCCGTAGAGCAGATCCCAGAACGTAACACATTGAATGCATCCATCACATTTCAGGTTGTTAATACTCAAGAGATTGTGACAGTAGATGTTTCACTAGCGAGGCTTAGATAAATGGCACAGGTTACCAGTATTAAATCAAGTGAACTTGACTTTCAGAATATTAAAAACTCACTTAAAAACTTTTTTAAGTCACAAGACGAATTTGCTGATTTTGATTTTGAGGCCTCTGGTCTAAACAACGTCCTTGATGTTTTAGCATATAACACTCATGTCAACGGCCTTACCGCAAACTTCGCAATCAATGAATCATTTTTAAATACAGCACAATTACGTTCGTCTGTTGTTTCACATGCAGAGACACTAGGTTATGAGGTTAGGTCAACGACCACATCAAAGGCTATAGTCAACCTTAATGTAAACTTGGCAGGGGTGCAGAATAGACCTCCACAAATTCAGTTAACAGCAGGATTTACTTTCAACAGCTCTATTGATGGTGTTGCATATACATTTAGGCTTTTGGAATCACACTTTGCAAGAGATGATGGCACAGGTAACTATGAGTTCAAGACATCTACAGGATCAGAAAACATACCTATTTTTGAAGGTGAAGAAAAAACAAAGACGTTCTTTGTTGGTGAGAAAAATGAGCGACAGATATTTGTAATACCAGATGAAACAATCGACACATCAACAGCAACTGTCCAGGTGTTTGATACAGCAACTTCAAGCAGTCAAATCACCTATGTGCCATTGAAAAAAGCCATAACAATTGACAAAGACACTACGGTATACACCATCCGTGAGGCGCCAAACGGTTACTATGAACTGAATTTTGGTGACGGTGTATCGTTTGGTAAGAAGCCAGATCCAGGTAATAAAGTTGTTGTAACATACCTGTCATCCAAGGGACCTGCGGCCAACAACGGAACACAGTTTACTGCCAATGCTGATATATCAGTAAACCAAGTTAACTATCCAGTGGTTGTCACAACAAACACTGAGTCATCTGGTGGTGCCGTAAAACAGTCTATTGAAAGTATCAGACAACTTGCCCCTATTGCATACGCTGCACAACAAAGGCTTGTTACTGGTTTAGATTATAAAGGAATGATTTTAAGTAATTTCACTGATGTATCAGATTGTAATGTTTGGTCAGGAGACCAAAACGTGCCTCTTGACTACGGTGCTGTTTATGTTTCTCTAAACTTTCCATCAACCGTATCACAAACAATAAAAGATCAAATTAAAGATCAGATTGTCAGAAATTTTACTGATAATCTATCAGTGGTATCAATAACCACAAAGTTTGTTGACCCAACGGATATGTTCCTAGAGTTAAACGTAGGGTTTAACTTTGATCCATCGTTGTCTGGATTTACCCTAGCGGCAACAGAAACATCAGTGTATAACTTTATTTTACAATACTTTGTAAATAACCTTAATAAGTTTGACACTATATTCCGTCGTAGTAATCTGCTAACAGAAATAGATGCCATTGATCCAGCCATCTTGTCAAGTAAGGCTGATGTCAAAGCTCAACTTAGGTTTGAACCTACACTAGGTATAAAGAGGACCTTTGAATTAGAATTTCCTATGGAGATTGAAGGGCCTGATGATATATCACACACGGTAACCTCATCCATATTTGAGTTTAATGGAGCAGTTTGTCAGATTAAAAATAAACTCAACACACAAACATTACAAGTTGTTGACGTGGACGGTAATGTTCTTCTTGATAATGTCGGTGAATATATACCGACAAAAGGGCAAGTTAAAGTTGTAGGGTTTACTCCTCAACAGTTTATCGGTGGAAATCCATTTATTAAAATTTCTGTCAAACCTTTGAATCCAAGTGTCATACGACCTTTACGTAACTATGTAATTAGACTCGACAAAGACGAGACATTTACTACAGCAACTCTTGACAGACAAAATACTACATTAACGGTATCATAATGGCACATACTGGTTTTGCACAAACACAAAGGCACTATAATAGGCACGCCATAAATTTCAACAAAAGTCTTGTTGATGAGGTATTGCCAGAACATTTTAGGATAGACTATCCTAACCTAATACAATTCTTAGATGCCTATTACGAATTTTTGGATTCTGCTGATAACTTTGGTGGTATAGTAGAAGAACTGCAAACCATTAGAGATATTGAAGACACAAAGTTGCAATACCTAGATCTACTATTTGATGAGTTAGGTCTAGGTGTTGCCGGGGCTACATTTACAACCCCTAGAGAAGTTATTAGAAACTTTGGTAACTTCTTCAGAGTAAAAGGTTCCGAATATTCTGTACATGGATTTTTCAGAGCATTCTTTAACGAAGAGGTGGAGGTAATCTATCCAAAGGATAGTCTGTTCATTGTAAGTGAATCTGCCATAGGTGTAGAGGATGCAAAGAAACTTCAAGATGGTGCACTGTTTCAGGTATTTTCTGTTTTAATTAGAGGCCCTATCCCTCTTTTGGATTGGGCCGATGTTTATAGAAGATATGTACATCCTGCAGGTTTTTATCTGGGTGCAAACGTAGTTCTGGAATCGGAACCAAAGGTTACCATTACTACGGCTGAATCAATCTTTGATCCTGGCGCAAATATAATCAATAGGTTTAGTACTGCACAATTCCAGTTTAATGCGGAGGGTGAAGCAGTTGGTGCACTTTCTGGACCGCCTTCACTTGCTGGTCTATATGACGGTCTTGACTCTGATGAAATTAACCCAGATGCAAACATCTATGCGGCACAAGGTTACTATACACCTGGTTATGCTGCAGACAGCGCCGACTTTGCATTACGCGACCGTTACAGCTTGTATAGAAACTTAAATGATTATCAGAATTTGACAATAACACAAGTTGAGAAATATTACGATAACATCTATGAATGGGGTGGATTCTACCAGTCGTTTGATGATTATGCTGATTCAGCTAATGCTTCAGCAATCAGGTTCTCATCTACATTAGACGACTTTAGCGCAAGGGCATATTTTAGAAAGTGACAATAACCTTTATAAATAGAGTTACTAGGTTTTAGGGTATAAAAAATGGCAAGAGAAATTATCGACATAGGGTTAGCCGGAAACGACGGTACAGGTGATGACCTTCGGACTGGTGCAACCAAAATTAACAACAACTTTTCAGAGTTGTTCGGCGATGTTGCTGCTCTACAATTACAGGTAGGGTCAAGCGGTAGCTTGGACGGTATCGGTTTTGATAACAGAACAATCGTGTTTGAGGGAACTACAGATGATTCCCACGAAACTCGGTTCTTAGTCATTGACCCGACAAAAGATAACACCATATCTTTGCCAGATAGTTCTGGAACAGTTGCCCTCATATCAGACATCTCAAAGGTTGTAGATTCAAATTATATTTCCCTCATTACAGGAACCGCTTTTGATTCTTCCTCTACTCTTGTTATTGTTCAAGCAAACTCTGTTGATTCCGATGAGGTCATTGCATTAATTGATTCTGCATATATTGCCAACAGACTAAACATTGATTCATTCTTGGATTCAGACGAAGCCATTGCCCTTATTGATTCTGACTATGTTCAGTTAAGACAAGATAAAACATATGCTGCACTTACAGGCACACCTACAGTACTTGATTCTGACATGATCAAAGTATTCACGGTTGATTCGGCTGAGGTTATTGCCCTTATTGACTCAGACTATGTGAATGCAAGAGCAACTGTTAATTTGGATTCTGATGAGGTTGCAACTTTAGTTGATTCAAACTATGTTCAGGCTCGTGCAGTTGAACTTGATCTAAGAAATTATACGGTGGGTACCGTGCCAACAGGACAACACGGTAAAATGATTTTTGTTACCGATGGAGCTTCAGGTAATCCATGTCTCGCCATATTTGACAGTGCCGCAGGTTCATATAAACGAATTGCTTTAGGCGCAGCCATTAGTACTTAATAGGAAATAGAAAATGCCAGCAGTTATTACAGATACATTAAGACGTCAGATTGCCCGTGACTTCTTTGAACAGTTTCAGAATAATACCGCAAACTACTATGTAGCCATAGGTAAATCTGAACCATGGGACTCAAGTGAAAACGTACCGACTCCGGTTAACAACCCAGAGACCATTGCTGATTTTAGAGACGTAATGCAGTCCATTAAAAGGGTCAAGTCAACGTCATTGGTTGTTCCACGTAACAACTGGTCAAGTGGTACAATTTATTCACAGTACGATGATAGAGCACAAGGGTATCCCGCACAACCTTATTATGTAAAAAATGATAACAGTCAAGTCTATGTTTGTTTAGAGGCTGGTAGAAACAGACTAGGTGTTGCGGTTCCTTCAGTGGTAGAGCCTACTGGATCAAATAACGATTCTTTCCGTTTATCAGATGGATATGTTTGGAAATTCTTGTACACGATATCTGCACAAAAGCAAGAGCAGTTTCAGTCATCTAACTTTATGCCTGTGCAAAAACAATTAACCGTTGATTCAAACTCTACCGGTATTGAGTTAAAACAAAAAGAAGTACAGGATAGCGCAAAATCTGGTCAAGTCCTTTCTGTTATCATTACAGATCCTGGTACAGGTTTTGTACAGCCACCTACGATTACATTTACAGGTAATGGTAACGGTGCAAAGGCTATAGCCGATATTGATTCTGCCACTGGAACACTATCTCGTATTCGCATAGCAGACAGCGGCCAACATCTCGCGCACGGTCTAGGTTACACAACCGCATTTGTTAACATCACAGGTGGTGGCGGTCTTGGTGCGTCAGCTCGAGCAGTTCTTGCATTTAATGATTCCGGTGTTGGAGCAGATGCACGAGTCGACCTTAAAACCACATCAATGATGTTCCACACTTTGCTTGAAGGAACAGACAGCAACTTCTTGTTAAATCAAGATTTTAGACAAATTGCTTTGTTAAAAGATCCAAGAAACCAACAGGGTGCTCTTGTCACATCATTGACATCAGATGCACTAAAAAGTATGATTCTTTCAAGTGTTGTACAGGGTTTCACTAGAGACAAAATCATTGAAGGCCAAACAACTTTGGCACAGGCATTCATAGATGATATTGACTCAAACAGAATTTACTATCACCAGACAGATACCACAGGGTTTACTCAATTCCAAGATGGAGAGATTATTGAAGAAACAAATGGCCCCGGCCAAGGTATTATTGATTCTGCATTGATCCTACCTACTGTGGATACCACGACAGGTGATATCCTATATATTGATAACAGAGGCCCTGTGTCAAGAACAAACACACAAGCCGAAGATATAAAAATCATTCTACAATTCTAAGGACTGAATTATGGCAACTCAATATACTAGTACCTTATTTGAAACAAAGTATAAAGACGATTTCAAAGATAGTGACGGCTATTATCGGATACTGTTTAACAGTGGTCGTGCTTTGCAGGCTCGTGAACTTACACAGATGCAAACAATCATTAATAAACAGGTCGAGCGGTTTGGTAATCATATTTTCAAAGAAGGTGCAGTTGTAAAACCTGGTGGTATGTCCATCAATACAAACTATGAGTTTGTTAAACTGGACACAACCTCTACATCCACAGCCGTAAATGTTGGTGATGTTATTACGGGCGGCACATCAGGTATTAAGGCTGAGGTTTTAGAGGTAACTGCAGCTGCAGGTACAGACCCCGTGACATATTTCGTTAAATATGTAAATACCTCTGCTGCTCAAGGATCAACTACAACGCCTAGGTTCCAACCAAGTGAAAGCCTTGGTGCTGGACGAATTGTACAGATTACTAATACCCCATCCAATCCTGCTGTAGGTAGAGGCACACGCGCAACCATTGGTGACGGAGTTTATTTCACACAAGGGTTCTTTGTCTTTGCAGAATCTCAAACAACTATTGTCGATAAGTATTCGGACATTCCTAATAAAGAGGTTGGGTTTAAGGTAATTAAATCAGTCTTTAGTGTTGACGATGATGCCGGTCTATACGATAACCAAGGTACTGTACCAAATACTACAGCCCCAGGCGCTGACAGATATTATATAAAACTTCAGTTAACAACAGAAGATCAAACAACGACTGATGATAATTTCATAAATGTTGCAACCGTAAAAAATGGCGCCATATTTAAAGCCGTATCCGCACAACAGAATTTGCAGTATAATATTCCACGTGATGTTGTTGCAACACGAATTAAAGAAAATTCAGGCGATTATCTTGTTAAGCCATTCCGTCTTGAGTTTGGTTTGGATTCAAGTGATGCACACCTTTTGGCAAAAGTAAGTGATGGAGTTGCAGTTGTTGATGGTTACAGATCTGCAAGGTTTGCCCCTTCAAGCATAAGAATTAATAAACCTACGGAAACTCTACAAAGAAACGGAGAGTTTACTGCAGTTGACTATGGGGCATATGTTGATGTTTTAAGTGATTCAGCTGTAGGTGGACCAGACACCATGACAATGGCCACTCAAAGACTAATGTCTGGCCGGAATATGGGTGGTTCTCAGATAGGTAGAGCTCGTGTTCGTGCCGTCCACGAAAATGGTGCAGACCTAAGATATTATCTATTTGATGTCAAGATGAATGCAAGTCAAAATTTCCGTGATGTAAAATCAATCGGTACAGATGCAAATAACTTCTTTAATCCATTACAGTCTGGGTTAAATAGCACTCTTGAAGAGCCTTACGATAATCTTTTGTTATATCCATTACCACAAAAAAGACCGAAGGTGGTAACAGGAAAACAAATGGAAGTGCAAATTTTAAGAAGTGGTACAACAACAAACAGTGGTACATTTACAATTTCAATTCCTACAGGTTATACTTTAAGTAATACAGGTGATTGGATCTTTATCACAGATGCATCCAATGGCGGTCGTTTGTCTAACTCATCCCTTGGAGGATTTCCACAAACACAATCGACCACAGCGAATATTACAGGATTACCGTCCTCAGCCCCTATCAAGTGTTATGTTTATGCTCAAACATCTACTCCAATCACAAGGGCAAAACGTGTAATTACTGACCACACAGTTACAGCACAGATGCAAACAGATTCAGATGGTGAACAGTTTATTGACCTGAAAAGACCGGACATCATTAACGTAAAAAGGATTCGTGCAGTTGATTCAGATGGGGCTGATTTAACTTCTAGATTTACGATTGATAACGGTCAACGAGATGCCTTTTACGGTAACGGTCGATTAGTTTTATCTGGTGGGCAGTCTGCACCAGGCGGTAATGTTTATGTTAAGTTTGATCACTATGCGCATGATCCTGGTGCATTCTTCAGCGTAAGTTCATATACAGGAAATACAGATTATAAAGACATCCCGTCTTTTAAAACATCAAGGGGTAATACATTATTCCTCAGAAACTATCTTGATTTTAGACCAACTGTTGATAGTAACGGAACCTTTTCGGAAAACACTATTGGGTTTCTACCACAACCTACCGACTTGGTTCAAAGTGATAACGAGTACTACTTAAATCAAACATTTAAATTAGTCATTGATCAAGAAGGTTTGTTAAGAATTGTTGAAGGGGAAAGGGCATTTAATCCAGCATTCCCGCCATCACAGGTAAAAACTTTGCCACTGTACAACTTTTTACTACGTGGTAATACCCTTAATGATTCCGACTTGACCGTACAAAAACTTGATCATCGTAGATATACGATGAAGGATATTGATAGGCTTGAAAAACGTTTAACTAGCCTTGAAGAACTCACATCATTAAATATGCTTGAACTTGCAACTGATAACTTTGAGGTTCTTGACTCCGCTGGATTGAATCGTGCAAAGTCTGGGTTCTTTGTTGATAACTTTACATCACACAGGCTTTCAGATTTACGTACAGGATATAGAGCATCCATTGATCCTACAAAAGGTTTGTTAAGGCCTTTATGTGGAGAGGATAATATCAGATTGGTCTTTGATTCAGATAATTCACCAGGTATCACAAGACGGGGTGATAATCTGTATCTCGACTTTACTGAAGAGATTTGGATTGATAATCCTTTTGCAACAAGAGCTGTAAAAATTAATCCTTTCGACACATCCATCTACACAGGTAACATGCACTTGTCACCTGCTTCAGATGAGTGGAGAGATAAAGAGGTTGGGACTCGGACAATCTTTGACCAGGGCACTGAACTAAGTACGGATCTTGCAAAACAATGGGATAACTGGGCTTGGAACTGGGGTGGTAAAGATTTAGAGGATCTTAAGGTTGGTGATAATACAGACACGTATGATCATTCCTCAGGATATATCACAAGAAAAACAGTTAATAAAGTTATTTCTGAAAAGATTGTTGAAGAGGTTATCGGCGAAAGAGTTCTTTATAGTGCCATTCTACCGTTCATCAGATCTCGTATTGTTGAGATGAAAGTTGACGGTCTTCGGCCAAATACAAATGTATTCTTGTTTATGAACAACAGGCCGATGGCAGAGTTTGTAAGACAGACCGCATCGTTTACACCTTATGCGGAAACTACTACCGATTTTGGTAATACACTAAAAGGTCAAACAACTCATAAGGATGGTAAAACTGCATTGACAACAGATGCTGCTGGATCAATTACAATATCGTTCCAAGTGCCTCATGCTGGTGATGATAAATTTAGATGTGGTACACATGAGATTAAGATACTTGATGTAACGAAAGGTGACAGAGAAGATAAAGCAGGAAGTATTGCAAGGGCAATTTATACCTCAACAGGTCATCTTGATACAGTACATCAAGACATTGAGTCTACTCGTGTACTAGAAATTGAAGGTAGTACAACCACAGTGGATAACACACCTACATATTCTTATGGAGGTGGTGGAGAAGGTGGTACAGGACCTGGCGCCACAAGTTACGATGGCGGAGGTAGTTGGTATAGTAACAATGACAACGGTTATAGCAGTTGGGAAGATGAAACAGGGTCTGTCGATTATAGCAATAGTTGGGATGATGCAAATGGATATGGATTTGCATGTTTACTTGAAGATATGAAAGTCATGCTAAATGGAATAATATCTGAAGTAACAAACGTTAAGGTTGGTGATGTCGTTTCATATGGTACCGTCACAGAAGTTATGCATAAGCATATGAGAAATGGATATTATATAATTAATGATGAACTTAAAATTACAAACGATCACCCAGTACTAGTAAATGGAAGTTGGAAAAACACAGAAGATGTTGTGGTTGGTGACTACATAAATGGTGTAAAAGTAAAATCCACAAGGTATGTAGAAAAACTCGTTCCAACTGTTTTCATAGCAACTGACACTGAAAGCTATGATGTATACTGTGGAGGTAATGTCTATACGGTACACGGTGATTATAGAAATAGTTTGGCGGCCGTTGGTTAAGGAGTAATTACATGTCAGTTAATAGTTTAGGATATGTTAACGGTAAAAACCCTATAGCACAATCCTTTTTTATCTCAGAGCCACACGGGTTGTTTTTAACAAAAATTGGTTTATACTTTAAATCAACCTTTACTGCTACAGCAGATACACAGATTCCGGTGTCTCTTCATATACGACCTATGCGTGATGGTGTACCAGTTGACACACAAATTGTACCTGGGTCTGTTGTATACAAGTCTTTTAATCAGGTTAACACATCAAATGATGCCAGTGCAGAAACACAATTTGTATTTGATGAGCCTATTTACTTGTCACCATTTACGGACTTTGCAATGTGTATTTATGCAGAGTCTCCAGAATATGAAATTTGGATTTCACAGCTTGATGAAACAATATTAAATTCTGCCTCAGCTACCGTTAACAGAAACCCATCCATCGGTAGCATCTTTTATTCTCAGAATGGAGCAACGTTTACAGCTGAACAAACGCAAGACCTTAAATTTAGACTGTATCGTGCCAAATTTAACACAGGCGCTGCTGCTCTTGCAAATATATCCAATGCAACACTACCTAAGGAATCTCTACAAAGAAATCCAATAAAGACAGTTTCTGGTTCTGCAAATGTGGATGTTTTGTTTCCAAATCATGGACTACAAGTAAATGATGTAATTTCAATCTCTGGAGCAGAGGCACTAGGTGGTTACAGTGCGGATTCCATTAATGGTGACCACACTATTGATGCTGTTGATTTAAGTGGGTATAGATTTTCAATGAACACAACTGCTGATTCAGATGCAATCGGTGGTGGCTCTTTAGTTCAATCCACTAAAAATATTCCATACTCA
>NZKY01000080.1 GCA_002694035.1 Opitutia bacterium | reverse complement strand
GAATAATAAAAAAAATATTAAATTTTTTTTCATTGTTTAATTTCCGAAGAGAATGACACGACCGACACCATTAAGTTTTTCATTCTCGCTTAAACTTGATTCCAAAATTTTAATTATGGTCTTAGGTTCATCGCCGCTATTGTCTTTTAATATTTTTTGCAGGAGATTAGTTTTTTGCCACTCTTTAGTATTAAAATTAAAGAAGATTTCTCTTGAGAGAAACTTTTCATCAAAATACAGCCAATTATGATATTCTACTGAATAAAAATATGGAAAGCTATTTTCAGAGACCCATAACCAGTCTAATGCTTCGTGCCAAACCCAAGCACTTGAAAGCGAAATCTGATTAGGAAACAACCAACCCATTAACTCATGATAAATCCATCCTTCATTAGATTGAAAAAAAGAGCCAAACCAATGTGAGCGGTACCATGATGGAGATATTTCAGGTGATCTGAATAATGTATAAGGGGAAATCTCGAAGAAGGTTTCCACTCTAATATCATCACTCTTTTCATAAATGATTGAATCAGCGATGGCCAAGGCGGTTTCAAAAAATGAGTTATTATTAGGATTTTTTGTTGAACTGATTTCTCCCCGAAGCCATAGATTTTCAGAATAGCTAGTATTTAATTGAAGATTTTTTTTCCAACTTTCTGTACTAAGGTCAACATTTGCGTGATAATCAGTTCCGTCAATGGAGTTTCGTTTAATAAAGATACCATTCAGCCCATTTTTTGTAGTAAAATTTTTTGCAGAAACATTAGTAGTTGAAGAGCTTTTTGCAGCAGCTGATTTGGCATAAATTCCCCATGTACTCAAATCAGGGAAGATATTTTCGGTAAAAACTTTGATTGTAATAAAAGAATTTGAAAATTCTTTACTCAAGTTGATAATGCCTTCTGAAGTAATTGAGCTCTGATCATAGAATTTAATATAGTCAACTCCGAATTCCTGAGGGACTGAGAAACTTAGCCCTTTGTGAATGTATCTTTTACTATCAAATTTAAAATTTTGGAATTCAAGCTCTTGAAGTATTTCATTATTAGAAATTACAGGTTCAAAGGATTTTTCTAAATTTATTGATTTTGCTATTTCAAGCACGGTCGGAAATATACCCTCAAATACAGGATCATAAAATCCAACGATTTGAAGTCTTAACCATCCATGATCAATTCCGCCTGATGAATTTAGATTTCTTTTTTTCCACTCTGGGTTTGTCAGATCTAATGAAATACTAAAATCAAGAGTGCCACCAGTCTGTCTTAAAACAAGAATCCCATTGTTTCTCCATTTGGTTCTAAATTTTTCGGCACCTACTAAAATACCACTTGGTGAGTTGGTCCAAGTAGAAATTTGATGTCTTGCCCATGTTTCTAAATCTGGATATTTTTTTTCTATGTGGACAATTAGAGTTGCGGATAAGTCTTCCTCAGGATTTTCAAAATTATGCTGAGCTATGGTGTAATTGCCATTCTCAAAGTAAGGTTTTTTATATTCGATTTTTAAGTCTTTGGGGACAAGATAAGAGATTGCAGAATCGGTTATTGTGACTTTTGAATTTGTTATTATTTGTTGTTTTTCGCTTTTAATTTCTTCGAAAATTGGGAGAATTTGTTTTTTTTCATGATTATAATTCACGGAATCTGCAATTTTAATAGCATTCGATAACACGCTTTCGTTTGAGGTGTCGTTAAATGAAATAATTTGCATCTGTAACCAGTTATCTTTTTTGCCGGTTGAGTTATAGTTTTTTTCACTCCATTCTTTAGTCGTTAAATCTACTGAAATATAGAAGTCCTTTTGTTCATTTATTTCTCTAACTATTGAAACCCCGTTGAATCCATTTTTTGTAGTTATAAAATTTGATGAATAAAGCACTCCAGTTGGAGATTCATTCCAGTTTTTTTGCTTTTCAGATGCCCATTTATAAAGGTTTTCATCTTCAGAGTTCGTCTGAATAATTATTGTAATGTTAGGCGAATTTGATTCTGAGATTAAGACATCTTCTCCGAGGTTGTTTAAACCAATACCTATAGAAGGAATAAAAGCACTCTCAGGTCTTGGGTTTACAATATACTGGGCGAAACAAAGACCCTTTGAGTCATAATAATTTTTGAGGTAATCAACCGAACTTTGCTCAGTAACTTCAAAAGAGATCGGACCGTCTTGAATTTTTTTAAATAGACTAGTTTTTTCATCCGGTAGTTCTTCGCTTCCTAAGAAATTGGATTGTATCCAGAAATTAAAACCTGCGAGGAACAACAGTTTAAAAGGTATGCTATTTTTAATTCGGGCACAGAAATTTGTACCGACAAACACAAAAATTTGCAGCAGAGATTTGTTTGGGCAAGATAGATTTTTGGGCAATATTAAGTCAACAAATCTATCTATTTACAATTTACGATGGCAATTAAATTTTTATCGAATTATTCGATAAAAATTTTCTTATTTTGATTGTCTCTGAACTTACACGCTCTGAATTCTGATAAATTTTAGCTCGGGCTAAAGCATCCCAGCAAACTCAATTTAAATCTATCTTGTGCGATTGAAAGCACTCACCAATGCGAGTAGACCACTTTTTTCGATGCTTGAATCGATTCCACATCCATAAGCTACACGTCCCACTTTTGTTTGGAGTTGGACATAAGCAGCGGATTCAGTAGCGGAGCCTTCACCAATAGAATGTTGACGGTAATCTGTAAGTTTAAAATCTTTAAGGCCTTCTTTTTCCATAGCTTGTACGAAGGCATTAATAGGACCGTTTCCTTTACCAGACAAATCCTTGTTCACGCCGTTTATCTTAATTTTTGCTAAACAGCAAATTTCTTCCTGTCCAGAATTCTTGGTCGTATCGTAGGAAATTAATTCGAGAGGATTATTCTTTTCCAGATATTCTGCTTTAAAGATGGAATGTATGTCTTCTGCCGGTAATTCCCGGGACTCCGAGTCAGCCTTTGCATTGATTAGCATACCAATTTCGGGATGCATTGCTTTTGGTAGATCTAGCCCAAATTCTCGTGAAAGGATGAAAGCGACTCCGCCTTTTCCGCTTTGGCTGTTTATGCGAATGATTTCCTCATAGTTTCTTCCTATATCGCGTGGGTCGATTGATAGGTAAGGCACTTGCCAAAGGGTTTGATCTGAATCTCCTTCTTTTTCGCGCAGATCCATTCCTTTTTTTATTGCATCCTGATGGGAGCCAGAAAATGCAGTAAAAACTAAATCTCCTCCGTATGGATGTCTTTCATGAACATTCATTCCTGTTGTCCGTTCATAAATTTCACGGATATGATCAAGATTTTTGAAATTCAAATTTGGATGTAAGCCTTGCGCATACATATTTAAAGCAACAGTAACAATATCTAAGTTACCTGTTCGTTCACCATTGCCGAATAATGTTCCTTCCACTCTGTCAGCACCAGCCAGGAGTCCGAGTTCAGTTGCGGCAGTTCCCGTTCCGCGGTCGTTATGAGTGTGCAAACTAATTACCGCCTTGTTTCGCTCCTGCATATTCTCACAAAACCATTCAATCTGATCGGCATGGACATTTGGTGTAAAAAGTTCAACTGTAGCGGGAAGATTTAAAATAATGCGATTTTGTTCAGTGGGTTCCCACTCGCTCATGACTGCCTCACAGACTTCAAGTGCATAATCTACTTCGGTATCTGAAAAACTTTCGGGTGAATACTCTAACTGCACTTCGGTATTTGGCAGTTCTGATAAAAATTTTTTCACGAGTCTCACTCCGCTTACAGCAATATTTTTTATTTCTTCTTTGCTCATGCCAAAAGTAACGCGCCGCTGAAGAGGTGAAGTTGAATTATAAAGGTGAACGATTGCCTTGCGAGCACCCTGTAGGCTTTCGAGACTTCTTTTAATAAGATGTTCGCGTGACTGGGTTAAAACCTGAAGGGCAACACCTTCTGGAACAATTTTACCTTCGATTAGTTTCCGTGCAAAATCAAATTCAGTTTGGGCGGCGGAAGGAAACCCTATCTCTATTTCCTTAAATCCGATGTCGCAAAGAAGTTTAAAAAGCTCCAATTTTTCAACAACGCCCATGGGGATTGGCAATGCCTGATTTCCATCACGTAAATCAACACTACACCAGTGTGGTACATTTTCAATGGTTCTATCAGGCCATTTTCGATTTGGTAAATCTATTTTTCCCCAAGGTTTGTATTTTGTTATTGGTTTTTTTTGCATTTGAATAATAACATTAACTTTTCCAACTGATAATGAAAAGCGGAAACCCTTGGGTTGCGATACACAATAAAAATCTTTAACAATGGTATGAATGTCAGAATCTATTCAAGCTCCATCAGAAAAACTTATCGGTAAGACTATTGCATTGGGGGTATCCGGATCGATTGCTGCTTACAAATCAGCGGACTTAGCGGGTGAGTTACGCAAGTTAGGGGCAGATGTTCATGTTGTAATGACTAAGTCTGCAAAAAAATTTATTTCTGCTTTGACTATGGGAACAATCTCTCGGAATCCAGTTTTGTCATCTTATTGGGATGAGGTTGGTTGGCAACCTGGTCATATTGAACTGGCGGACAAGATTGATCTATTTCTGGTTGCACCCGCTACTGCTCAACAAGTGGGAAACTATGCCAATGGATTGGCTCCGGATTTATTGGGTGCGATTTATTTGGCAACTAAGGCTCCTGTGATACTAGCACCAGCAATGAATGGAAAAATGTATGAACACAAAGCGGTCCAACAAAATTTGGAAACTCTTAAGGATAGAGGAGTTAAAATTATCGATCCTGTCGTCGGGGAGCTAGCTTGCGGATATTTAGGAGTAGGAAAGCTAGCTCCAATAAACACTATTTTAAACAAGGTATTAGAAGTTAAATAATAAATTACCTAAGATTATTGTCCAAATATATTAATCCTTTGTATTGATCTAGAAACAAAAAAACGCTTGATCGGGGACCAAGCGTTTGTGTTGAGGTAAAACGGTTAAAAACTAGGCTGCGTATGGCAGATCTTGAAGGGATGATTGTTTGCGTTTAACACGACGCAAACGAGACCTTCTTCTCAGACCACGATCTAATTTTTCCACTAGATCGTCGACTGATTTGTTAATGTTGTCGCTTGCAGTCGAGATAGTTATAGTTGATCCTTTTAATTCAAGATGTCCTTTTGCAATAAATTCGTCTTTGTGTGAAGATGATTTGGGATCGTGTTCAAGTTCAATTCTCGCTCTAATGATTTTCTCTTCATGTTTAAAAATCTTTTCCATTTTTTCAGATACAAGATTTTTGTGCCCGTCTTTTAGGTCGAAGTGGAGTCCAGAGAGAATTAAATTATTCTTCATATGCGTTAATTATTTTTGAATTAGGTTAGTTAATATTTCAATAAACATATTAACCTTGCACAACATATTTAATATTTCCAATAAAAGTTAATTTTTTTCAATTTTGACCAATAGTTAATCATGAAATATTCACCAAAGAGCAATAAATCTCCACTTTTGACTGAAAAAGTGTTGAAGGATTCGATTATTTTTGAGGATGGAAATATTATTGTAATAAATAAACCGGGATGGTTGGTGTGCCATCCTTCTAAAAATGGGCCTTGGTCAAGCTTGGTTGGTGCTGTGAAAGAGTATTTGAGATTAGATAGAATATTTCTAGTGGGAAGACTAGATAGAGAAACGAGCGGTGTAGTTCTCATAGCAAAGAATCAAAAAACTGGCCGTGATTGGCAAATGTCTTTGGAAAAGCATAAATTAAAAAGAACCTACCTAGCTATTGTTGAGGGGAATATGAGAAAATGTTGTCATGTTACAGGTTTTATTGGCAAAGACCCTTACAGTAAGGTGTTTGTAAAACAAAGAGTTGCAGAGCAGAGTAGAAAATCCAAAAGAGCTGAAACACTTTTTTATCCTATTTTAGAAGCAGGAGGATTTACTCTTGTTTCCGTGATTACCAAAACGGGGCGAAAGCACCAAATTCGTGTTCATTCACAGTCGATTGGATTTCCTTTAGTTGGTGAAAAGTTGTATGGTCATAATGAATTATATTATTTGGAGTTTTGTCAGTCGGGTTGGAATTCAAGATGGATTAATCAACTGGGGATGAGCCGGCAGGCTTTACATGCAAGAAGATTCGGGAGTTTGGAAGAAGGGAAGGTTTTTGAAGCAGAAATTCCCGATGACTTTCAAAATTTTATGAAAACGCGAATGGATATTAAAATTAGTGATTTTAAAGAGATACTTAAAAAGATAGAGTTAATCGAGTGCCAAGAATTATCAGTAATTTAATGTTGTGAACGAGTTTCAGATTGGTTAGCGCATTAATATCAGATTATGAATACAAACGGTTCTCCATTAGAAGCTCTCAAGGGTGGTTTTCGTAGGGCATGTGTTAAAAGGTTAATTGGAGATGAGAAAGCTGCAATTAATGTGCTTAAAAATGAGATTCCAATATTAGTAGTTGCATGGGCAAAGGTAAGTCCTCTTGAACCTTCAGAAAAAAAGGCAAAATTAAAGGAACTTTTTGATGATGAATCTACTCGTGCTGATGAATTAGCGGTGGCTTTTGATCTTTTTGCTGGTCGTTTTGAATCAAAAGTTGCAAGCCGGCTTAAGGATTCATCTAGTGAGGTTATAAAAAGGATTGAGCAACTAGTAGACAAGCTTGAGAGGGCGATTTTAAATTTAAGTCAAAACCAATCTTCTGTTTCTCAAAATTTTCCTCCTCACCATGAGCAAGACGAAGAAATTCCTTACAAAAGTCCAAATGAAATTAATGATGAGGTGTGTAAAAATGTTGAAAATGAAATTAGTTTCGAGGAACCAGAAGCAGAAGAATTGGATACTCCTTTGGGTATCGGTTTAAAATTTGATGAAATCGAAGAAATGATTGATGAACTTTTAAATATCGAAAAGAAATAAAAATTTTATGTAAGTAACTTTTCGTTGCAAAAAGTTCAAAATACTTAGTTATTGGTTTATTCAACCCTAATATTCTTCAACCATGTCAGATTTAACTAAAGAAAAAGACAATTTAAATTTAGATGACGAAAAAAGCATCGACGATGCGAATAACCTTGGCGGGAAAAAAAGATTACTTGTTGGTTTAGACCTTGGCACAATTGAATCATGCTTCGTTACTAAATATGGGCTGGTGGACTCTGATCAATCTATTGGCACGATAGTTCCAACTGTAGTCGGTTATCCTGAAGATGGAATTTTAGCCGGTATATTGCCGGGGAATTCCTCTATGTTGCATGGTATTGAAGCTATAGAAAATGAATTGCACTTACGAATCGTGCACCCCTTGTCTGATGGTGTTGTTTGCGATTTGGAAGCGACTAAATCTTTTTTGAAATATATTCGGGGAAAAATTGACCCAGAAAGTAATCATGAGGTTTTTTGTGTAATTGGAGTTCCTGCCGTGGCAGATGAAGAGGCTAAAGAAAACTTAAAGGAAGCTTCGAGAGGTGCCTTTGACGGAGTTCTTTTTATTCCAGAACCTTTTCTTGCCGCCTTAGGAATGCGCAATGAAGAGAAATTGAATGATCCAGATTATAAAGATCCTGTAAGTAATTCACTTTTTGTAGATATTGGAGCCGGGACTACTGATTTTTGTATTGTACAGGGCTATTTTCCAAAGCAGGAAGATTTACTAAGTATTCCTTTTGCAGGTAATGAAGTGGATGTTTTGTTAGATAAAGAAATTAGAGAAGCTTTTCCTGAGGTCGATGTGCCTTTGTCTATGATTCGTAAATATAAAGAATCCTACTCGTATGTTGGCGAAAGCGAATCTGGCGCACGGGTAAAAGTCCCTATTGACGGAAAACCTAGAAAGATTGAAATTGGAAAACAAGTTGGCAATGCGTGTAATGAACTTTTGAAAGAAATATTCGAATCCATAAAAAAAGTAATCGCAATGGCATCTCCTCAATCTGTGTTTTCTCTTTTGCAAAATATCATTCTTACGGGCGGTGGGAGCAGGATTCGTAATATTGATCAGGAACTACAACGACTTCTCTCTGACGATGGATATGAGGATCCTGAGGTTGTCTTGTCCTCTAAGGAACTTAAGCCTTTTGTTGCTATGGGTGCTCTGAAAGTTGCAAAAGCAGCACGTGATGATCAATGGGTTCGCCTTTAAACAATTCCATGTAAAGTTTTTGATACCCTTTCTAAAGTAAAGTTCAATTCTTCAGTCAACAAAGCTGTTTCGTTTTCTTCTCTATTTCCAAAAAGAATTTCCCATCCTTCAGAAAGCAGATATGAGTCTTTCTCGACTGTGCAATTTTCAATCCCCAAAACGCCAAGTTGACAAGTAAGTAAATCTGCGACCTGTACTGCTGAAGCTAGTTCTGGGTCTGAGTTAGATTTTCCAGGTTGATTATGCCAGTGAATTGCCTCAACTATCTGATCAGATATGTGGTGATTCCAAAGATAAAATGCTCCAATTTTGGCATGGTCCCAGCCAATTATCTCTTTTTCAATTTTGATCGCATGACAATGGTTTGAAAAGTTTTGCTTGGATAATTTCTTAAAGAGTTCAGGAAAAGTGATGGCAAGAATGAGTTTTCCCAAATTATGCAAAAGTCCTGCTACATAGTCAGACTCATCTTCATAACTTTTCTCTGCTAAAGATAAAATTTCTCTCGTTAAAATTGCGGTTCCAATACTGTGCTTCCAAAAATTTACCCAGGGGAAAAAAGATGCATTCTTTCCCAAATTTGTGATTTCTTCTATTACTGGTGTGGCTGCAAGTAATTCTCTAATTCTATTTAAGCCTAGAAAAATAGAAGCTTCTTCGACGCCTGAAATTTTTTGATTGTCTTTGTCGCTTCCAAAAAAAATTGAATTGACCAAATCTAGGACACGGGTTGTGAGGCTTGGGTCGAGTCTAATAACCTCTGCTATTTGTCCCACAAAACTATCTTCAGAATCAAGAAGTTCACTTAATGTATCATTTATACTTTTTAACGAAGCAAGTTGAGGGCACTGATTAATTTTATCAATTAAAACAAAATCTGATAATGGTTTTATTTTATCACTTCTTTTATGACGACTGATTGAAAAATCGTCATTACTCATACAATTTAAGAATCAAAAGAAACTGCATTTGGTCTCATTGCAGTTAGGTTTATTTTGTTTTCAAGTGATAAATCTAATAATTCATTAGCTTTTGAGCAGTGGGCTGAATCCTTTGCGATAACTAAAGACTGACCGCTTGAAGAAATGAATTGTACAGAACCGTCAGCTCGCCTTTCAAGAAATATTTGACAGTTCGAGTTTTGCTGAAAGAAGTTGGCTGTGCTGGGGTCTTTTAGGAGATCAGATTTGAGTTCAGTTTGTAGTTTTTCAATTCGGAGTCTTGGGTCGGATATTTTGGAAGTAGAATCATGATCAACAACCATATGAGTTGCAAAATCCGTATTCGAAGCCCTATCGTTTTGAACTACAGAGGATGCTGCTTTCTCAAAAATTTGTTTACCGATCGAGATTAAACCACTTGCTGATATTGGATCCATAAAAAGAGGTAAGCACTTTGTATGCCTAATTCATTTTTAGAGAGTCTTTAAACATTTTCTTTCGATTAATTCTTCAGCAATCTGGACTGCATTTAGTGCTGCCCCTTTCCAAAGTTGGTCCCCAACTATCCAGAATGCTAGGCCATTTTCAAATCCGTGGTCTAATCTTAGTCGACCAACACCACAAATTTCTTTTTCTGAATAATTTAAGGGCATTGGATATCTCTGTGCATTAGGTATGTCCCAAAGTTCAACTCCCGAAAAATCTTCCAACGCAGATCTTGCATCAGGAACATTTACCGGCGAATCAAATTCCGCGTTTATAGATATAGAGTGAGCTCTGTAAACTGGAACGCGGACACAAGTGCACGATACTCGGATGTTCTGAGAATTTAAAATCTTTTTAGTTTCATTTCGCATTTTTAGCTCTTCTTTGGTGTAACCATCAGCACGAAATTCGTCTATGTGCGGAATAAGATTAAAGGCAATCGGATGAGGAAAGATGGATTCTACCTGTGCACTCTGAGTTTCAATTGAAAAGTGTTGTTTAATTTGTTCGTCTAATAATATAACCCCTTCTGCACCAGCACCAGAAACTGCCTGATAAGTGGACGCAAAAAATCTTTTTAGTCCGAATCTTTTGTGAAGTGGGTAAAGGCCCATTAAGGCAACTGCAGTTGAGCAATTTGGATTTGCAATTATGCCCTTATGTTGTTCGAGGCAATCCCCGTTTATTTCTGGAACAACTAAAGGTACATCCTTGTCCATTCTAAATGCTGAACTATTATCAATAATGACACAATTTTGTTTTGATGCCGCTTCGGCAAATTCCAGAGTGTTTTTTGCACCTGCACTAAAAATTGCTATGTCCAGTCCATTAAAAGAATCAAATGTTGTCTCTTTAACGACTTCAAGATTGCCACAAGCTTGAATTTCTCTACCCGCAGAACGAGCGGAAGCTAGTAATCTAGCTTCCGCAACAGGAAATTCTCGTTTTTCAAGTAAGTGAATAATTTCTTGGCCAACCGCCCCAGTTGCCCCTACAATGCCGATTCGATATTTTTTCAATGGATTTTAGTAATTTATATAATGAATATTTATCTAAAGTTGATTTACTTGGTTTGGATTATACTGATCATGTACTTATAGCCAACATAACGACTCAAAGACTAGCATATTTTCACAAAGCGAGAACATTAAAAGTTTATTTGATGTCAAGTTCTAAGAAACAACAATCATGTATTGAAAATTCTTTGGGAACACCATGGGGTCTTCATGTTGTCTGTGAAAAAATTGGGACAGGTCAGCCTCAAGGTATGGTTTTTGAAGGCAGAGTTCCTATTGGTCTGAAAGCTGATCAGTGTTCAGTTGAAAAGCAAAAAAAAAATCTTATAACAACTAGAATCTTGCGATTAAGTGGATTAGAGCAAAAAGTAAATAAGGGTGGTAATGTAGATTCTTTCAAGAGATACATTTATATTCATGGGACAAATCACGAGCAGAATTTAGGTACTCCTGTAAGTTCGGGATGCTTGCAATTATCAAATGAAAGTATTCAAGATGTATTTGATATGATCGAGGTTGGCACACAATTGTATATAGAAAGACCTTCAAAATTAGTCTAATCTAAGAAATTTCCCTTAAATGACTAAATATACGATTTTCAATATCGTGAATTTCTTCATCTTCATTTGATTCAAAACAGACAGTATTAGAGCTTAAAGATTTAATTGTTGCTCGAATAATATCGTGTTCGGATTGTGTCCAATCGCAGTCAAGAATTAAATAATTAAAATTTATTTGCCTTAATTGAATCAGAGCTTCATCGACATTCAAAGTTTGCAATGCATGAAAACCTTTTGAAATTAAAGAATTATAAAGAAGATTTTGTTGTTTTTCATTTTTCAGACAAATCAATACGGTTGTGCCTTTTGATTGTTTTAAAATAGAAATGACCCTTTCGATCTGAATAGGTTTTTGTAAGAATGCTAGACATCCCATTTTCATTGCTTCATTTTGTATTTCAGGAAGGGAGTAGGCTGTGAAAAAGATAAAATTTGGAATTTGCTTATTTTGAGCCTTCAATGTTTTGAGCACTTCAATTCCGTTTATCTTTGGCATCTGTACATCAATTAGCACAAAATCATATTTATTTTCTGTACATTTCTTGAGTGCAGATTCTCCATTTTCAGCTTTATCTGTTATGAAACCTTCTTCTTTAAGAACGTCGACCATGGTTGATCTCACTGCTGGATGGTCATCTACAATCAAAATATTTATATCTTTTTTCATCAATGTACCTTGAATCAATGTTATGATAATAATTTATCTTACGGGGATTTTTATAAAAAAAGTAGTTCCAATATTGGGACTACTTTTTACATCTATGCTTCCTTGATGCCTCAAAATTAAATCTTTGCAAATCGATAAACCTAAACCAATCCCATTTTTCTTATTGGTAAAAAGTGGATTAAAAATTTTCCCTAAATCGTTTTCACTGATTCCTATACCTTCATCTTTAATTGAAATTGAAGCATGATTATTTGGTTCTTTTTTAATTCGCAGATAAACTTTCCCACTTCCTGACATGGCTTGGATAGAATTTAAAAATAAATTATAAAATACCTGCCTGATGAGCAATTTATCCAATTTTACAGCAAATGGTTTTGTTTCGTAATCTATGTGCAGTGTAGCCTTTTCTTCCAAATTTGCATAGTTAAATGCTTCTTCTGCAATTTCCTTTAGGTCTGCTGTAGTTTTTTTCAGATTTTCTCCCTTGGTAATCTGAAGCAGCCTTTGGATAACTTCGTCAGATCTAGTTATTTCTTTGTCTATTATATGGAGATGTTTGGAAAGCTTCTGATTTTTTTCAAGTTTTAGCCTTAAAAAATAAGTTGAATTACGAATTGCCGCCATCGGGTTTCTTAATTCGTGAGCTATGCTAGATGAAACTTGTCCAACATTAGCAAGTTTTTCATGCTGGACTAATTGTTGTCTAGTCTTGATTAGTTCAATATTTGCTAATTCTTTTTGCTCCATTTCTTCGGAAATTCTTTTATTTGAAAGTGTCAGTTCTTTGGTTCTCCTTTGAACTCTTTGTTCCATTTCTTCGTTAGCTAGTTTGAGCTGTTCGCTAGACTCCTCTAGGGAATCAAGCATTTCATTAAATACATCAGTTAGTTTGCCAAATTCGTCGAAACTAATTTTCTTTGCTCGTACAAGGTAGTTTTTTCCTTTTGAAATTGTAGTCGCCGCAAGATTCAACTCCTTAAGTGGTTTGGTAAGCGAATTTTGATACCATAAAATAATCAATATTAAGATTATTGAAATCAAAAGAATTGAAGTAACACCGATTTGGAGGTATTGAGTTTTCTTTTTGAAAAGATCGTCTAAAGATCTTGTCACGCTAATTATGCCTATCGATTCATTATTAGCTAAAATAGGTTTAGAGATTGTTAAGATGTTGTTATCAAACTTTATTTGGCTTTTTTCTAGAAGAGGAAATTCCTGTTGGTTATTTTTAGGATAACTCGTGAATAGTTCTAACTTATTTTGGTTTCCTTCAGATTTTTTCCAGACTACTGAGTTTCTTACCAAGGGATTTGTAGAAAAACCTTCAAGCTGTTCAAAGCATGTTTCAACATCATCAAAAACAAGGGCAGGATAAATAAGATTTGAAAAGTTAATAATTTGACTTTCAAAATTTGTCTTTATCAGTTCTGCAGTATTTTTGATGTCATTTTTATAAAGTATCCAACCACAGAAAAGCGGAACAATTAATGAAGCAAATAGACTTGAAATAAAAAACTTTGTTCTAAAACTAAGATTTAGCTTTAGCATGGTAAGTTTTTATTTACTGGAATGAAATAACAATGAAACGATTTAGGCTCAAAAGTAAAAAAGAATTCAAGCTATTTTTTGAATTCTTTTATTATTTCAATTCCTCTTTTTAACAAAGCTTCAGGTTGGCTAGAGGGGATGGAAGAAAGTTCCTTTTGGAGAAGGTTTTCAAAATATGTCTCATCCATCTCATTTTGAGAAGTAATCTCTAAACGATCTGAAGAAAAAACTTTTTTTTCTTCGTAACCAACCAGTCGAGATGTAAAGAAATGACTGGCTTTTGATTTTTTAATATTCTCAATTGAGTTTGAAATAGAATCAATCAATTTATCAAAATCGATTTTGTCCCAAGAAATTATTTCTACTCTTCGTTTTAATCTACTTTGTACAAGTTGCTCGAATTTAATGTGACTGGATTCATGAAAATCATCAGCCAAAACAATGATATCAACATAGGATAGGAATCCTGCTCTAAGAGCATCTTGGAAAGAGAAAAAGTTGTAAATTTGAATAGAATCTGAACCTAGTTTTTTTTCACATGCCAAAGCTGCCATGTCAGATTTGGCAAAGAAGGAAATATTTAAGAGGTTTGATTTTACACTTCTACGAAATTCTTTTTTCAAAGTATCAAAGTCGACACTTTTAGTATCAATTTCAGTTTTAGTAAGAGAAGATTTACTCAGGGTATTTTTCATAGGGTTCAATATCAATATTAGCTAAATTACTTTTAGTCAATATAGCAGATTGATAAGTTAATTTGGGTTCAGCTACAAAATTATCTCATTAATTTTCAGACTAGAAATTTTATTTCGCTATTTAGCAATGAGATTAAGTTCTCGTATATTGGACACTCACATAATTTTTCCAGCTCTAACTTAGAATGCGTGCCAGTGGAAACAAGATAACATGGGATTCCTGCATTTTGAGCAGTATTGTAATCATAAGGGGAGTCCCCAATGTAGATAGTTTCTTTTTTAGTGCTTTTTATTCTGTCTATTGCCAACAAAGTCAATTCGGGGTCTGGTTTTTTCCATTTTGTATCATTTGCACCTAGTACAAATTCGAGAGGGGGAACAAAATTAAGATATTCACATGCGATTCTTGCATGAGGACCATGTTTGTTTGTTAGAACAGCAGTTCTGATGTTATTATTTTTGCAAAATCTAAGTATTTCAATTGATCCAGGAAGTGCTTTTAGACCGTTTAGCATTTCTTTTTCAAAAATCGGCCTTAGACGTTGAACAGCTTCGACTGCGTATTTTTTTCCTATTAGTTTTGTCATGGTTGCCTCAGAAGCACCACCAACTGCTTTTTTCACAGTTTCAAAATTCGGTTTTAGGAACCCCATTTCTTCTATCACCTGACTGAAAGCTTTATAAATTGCTTCAAACTGATCAATTAAAGTTCCGTCTAGATCAAATAAGATTGCTCGTGTAGGCATAGTATATTGTGATTAAATTAGATGCTGATTTAGAATGAATCAAAACAAAATTGAATTCGATAAGAGTGGGCAAATTGACTCAAAATTTCCTAGGATAAAATTTTCCTTAGGAGAAAATTTGGTTGATTGTACTTTATCAGGTTGTTGGTCTGTAGGTTCAAATTCAATTGACGCAATCCGCACTGAATGGAATCATTTTCGTCAAAGTCATCCTACGGTCGAGAGATATGAATTTAGGCTCGATGGTGAAATTATTTGGGATTCTACACTGGTTGCTTTTTTGCATAACTGCCGAAAAGACTTACTTGATTCAAAAAAGTATTTTGTAGGAGAAAATCTCCCAACTGGTATCAATAAGCTTTTAGAGTTAAGCAAACCTTCTTTGGAAGAAAAAACACAGAATGAATTTTCTTTATCTCTTGAACTCATTGACGAAACTCTCAACAAGTTTCGATTAACAGTTATTTCAGTCTTATCTTTTTGGGGCGAATGGATAATTGCTCTATTTAAAATACCTTCCTTCAAATCAAAGCTCAGGTTTGAAGATTTCGCTAAATCTTGTAGATCATGTGGAGCATCTGCTTTACCTATTGTTACATTAATCAGTTTTTTGACTGGTCTTACGATGGGCTTTGTTGGGAGTGTGCAATTGGAAAAATTTAATGCTAAAATTTACATCGCAGATCTAGTTTGCTTAGCTATGGTAAGAGAAATGGGTGCTCTAATGGTTGCTATTATTATGGCTGGAAGAACTGGTGCATCCTTTGCTGCAGAACTTGGTAGCATGAAAATTAACGAAGAAATCGATTCGATGAAGACATTTGGTATTTCACCAATGGAATTTCTTATACTTCCTCGGACTCTCTCGCTACTACTTATGATTCCTTTACTAACAATTTATGCAGATGTCGTGGGTATTTTAGGGGGTTTAGTTGTAGGGACTATGGTAATGGATTTTTCGGTCTTGCATTATTTCGAGCAAACTCAAATTGCTCTTCAAAGTATGTGGGAAGTTTATTCCGGTTTGATAAAAAGCGTCTTTTTTGGCCTTATTATTGGGCTTGTTGGTTGCTATAAAGGTATGAATTCTGGTAATGATTCTTCATCACTAGGAAGGGCGGTAACCTCATCTGTAGTTATTTCGGTTACTCTTGTTGTAATAACTGATGCATTGTTTGAAATTACATTTAGCTATTTGGATTTACGGTGACTGATCTCTCCCAAAAGACCGATAAAATTCTAAGGGTTAATAACCTTCAATTGGCATATGGTGATTATGAAGTCCTTAAAGGTGTCTCTTTTCATGCCTTGAGAGGGGAGTGTCTAATTGTGATGGGGGGAAGTGGGTGCGGTAAAAGCACTTTGTTGAAGTCGATGGTTGGTCTACTTGAGCCTTTGGATGGAGAAGTTACAGTGGATTCTCAAAATATTTGGTCATTGGATGTTGATGTCCAAGAGGCTGTTCTTAGAAAGTTTGGAGTTCTTTTTCAAGGAGGTGCATTGTGGGGATCCATGAATTTATTGGAGAATGTTTCTTTGCCCCTTGAAATTTACACTGACTTGAATCCATCGGAAGTCGAAGGATTAGCCCGATACAAACTAAATTTAGTTGGATTATCAGGTTACAGCGAATTTTATCCTGCTCAATTAAGCGGTGGCATGAAAAAGCGTGCGGGTTTAGCTAGAGCAATGGCATTGGATCCGGATATTCTCTTTTTGGATGAACCTTCTGCTGGATTAGATCCAGTAAATTCTCATCGTCTTGATAATCTTATAAATGAATTAAAGGAAAGCTTGGGTATCACTTTTGTTGTAGTAACTCATGAATTAGCCAGCATTTTTGATATCGCTGATTATTCAATTTTTCTCGATGGAAAAAAGAAAACTTTGGTGGATCAAGGAAAGCCAGCAGATTTAAGGGAAAATTCAAAGTTTGAAGAGGTTCGGGCATTTCTACACCGTGGGATACCTGCACTTGAAAAGTAGTATTGCCCAAGAACCTCATTTTATCTTAATTGTTAAATCATGAAGTCTAGGGGAAACAATTTGTTGGTCGGTGCTTTTTGTCTTGGAGCGTTGGTTTTAGTTCTTGGCTTTAGTGTTTTTACAGGTGGTTTTTCTTCATTTAGAGGTGAAAATGAAAGGTTTGTTTTAGTTTTTCATGAAAATGTCTACGGACTGCACGAAGGCGGTAAAGTAACCTTAAACGGAGTAAGAATTGGTCGTGTGGAAAGATTTTTTCTTGGCGATGTTACGGATGATGGCCCCGTTCCAGTATTAATCGAAATAAATCGTAAATTGGTCAAGAGGCACATGGTAGATGAAAAAAATGAATTGTTTGATAGCGATGCATTTTTGAAAAAAGAAGTGGTTTCGCGTTTGCAAGCTAAACTTATTCAGGAAAGTTTTGTTACTGGCATACTTTACATCAATTTAACAACAGGAAACGATGAAAGTGAGATAAAAGAACTGTACGGATACAGGGAAATTCCTACACAAGCTTCTATGTTTGCTGAACTAAGCGAGAATATAAATCTTGAAAAATTGAGCAAGCAGGTCAGCGAACTTTTGACTGTGGCAACGACAAAGCTTAATGAATTAGATCCTGATAAATTAAGCAAAGTTTTTTCTGACACAAATCTAGATCTTCAAACTTTTTTAAAAAATTCAAATGAATTCATGACAACAATTGGTCCAAAATTTGGTATTGCTGCAGAAGATTCCTCAATCGCTTTAAAAAAAATAGACTTATTGGTTAAGAAACTCAATCAAATGTTCGATCCCTCCTCCGAATTTCGATTTGCATTTGCCTCCACACTTAGAGAGATATCCGCCATGTCTAAGTCTCTAAAATCTCTTGCTGACCTACTCGAAACAAACCCGCAGGCTTTTATTCGAGGAAAAGGAGAGTTTTCAGAATGAGAAGAACATTCTTTGTAATTTTAGCATCTGGCTTTCTAGGTTCATGTATTGTTCCTGAATCCACTCACATAGAACCTACTTATCATCTGCTTTCTGAAAAAGAAGTTGAGGATAATAATTCATCAAGAAATGACTTTCACTTTATTGAAGCTAACGAATCTTCTCTTAAGAACACCTTTTATCTTAGTGAAGTTGGACTGCCCTTTTATTTTCATGAAACTAAACTTTTTGAAAGGCAGACTCCTAATGAAATAGTTTTTCGTGATAGTCATCGATGGGGTGAAGAAATTGACGAAGGTGTTGGTCGTGTATTATCTTCAGTTTTAGCTCTTCATATGAACAGCCCTTTTTATTCAGCTTTTCCTCATCGGAAAAAAATGGGTTCCTATTTTGATATTGCAGTAACTCTTGATCGATTTGAAAGAAATTCTAAAGACACTGTTTTCCTAAAGGGCTCATGGGAGGTTTTTACTACTGATTTTGAATATGGAAAAGTGCCGGTGTTGAATGGACATGATGAGATCGAAGTTCCTGTGAAATATAGCAGTTCAAGTACTAAAATGATCAAAAATGAAGTACACTCTTTGAGTCAGTCTCTTCACAAGTTTGCCGAAAAGGTTGCTCAGTCAATCTTGTTGTTTTTGCAAAATAATTAGTTCTTACGCAGATAATGGAATTCTTTTTGACATCTCTAACTGTTACTTTGGGAGTCTTGTTTGTTATTTACATTAGAAATAAAGTTAAGAGAAATGACTTGGAGCTGATTGAAAAAGAGATTAGCCAAGATTTTAATTCTGAGTTTGAATCTGATTTTGATGGTTCCTTGACGGAAAAAGGGATGCGAGACTTGGTTAATTGGTGGTCTCACAGTTCTACTCTCAATGAAACTAGAATACTCAAGGAAATTGAGGATTTTAAATAAGTCCAAGTGGTAGTAAGAAGCAGCATTCACTTGTAGAAAATTTATTTACTAACGGTTTTTGGCTCGAAGTTTCATCTAATGAAATCATAATGGACACTATGAGACTAAATCTTTTTTATTTTGCACCAGTCATCCTGTTTCATTTTTGCATAGCTGCTCAAGAATGGCCTAATTGGAGAGGACCAAACTATAATGGTTCCTCTGATTCTACTGGCGGATTACCCGTTTATTTTGATTCTGAAAAAAATGTTAAATGGAAGTTTGATTTACCCGGTCCATCAGCGGCTACACCTATTATTTACGGAAATAATGTATTCATTTCTTCTATTCAAATTACAGATAAATCATCTGGTAAAGGAAAATTATTAGCCCTTTGTTTTAACCGTCAAACCGGAAAACTATTATGGTCTAAAGACGCAGGAAGCGGATATCGTCCAGGGAATAGAGATGGCTTTGATTTTCAACTCCATTCAAGGTCCAATTACGCTAGCCCCTCCCCAGTGACGGACGGCAAAAGAGTAGTTTTCTTTTATGGAAATGGGGATCTAGTATGTTTTTCTGTTGACGGAAAAGAAAAATGGAGAAGAAACATTCAGAAGGATTTTGGTGATTTCTGTTTTCAGTGGACATTCTCTGCTTCTCCAACTCTTTTCAATGAAAAGCTATATCTTCCAGTTTTACAGCGAGATGAAATAACCCATGGACGTGGTAAAGATGGGGCTGATTCTTTTATCCTTTGTATGAGTCCAGATAATGGAAATACTATATGGTCTAAAGTTCGACCTTCTGATGCAAAGAAGGAATCTCTCGAATCTTTTGGGACTATGATACCGTATCGCAATCAATTATTAATTGCTGGTGGCGATGTTTTAACTGGTCATGAGCCAGATACTGGAAATGAAATTTGGCGTTGGGGCACTTGGAACCCGAACCATAAAGAACAGTGGTGGCGACTTGTACCATCTCCAGTTGTGGGAGGAGGAGTTGTTCTGGTCTGTGCTCCCAAAAAGGCTCCTGTATATGCAATAGAACTTGGTTTAACTGGGAATCATGCCGGAGAGAACGGTCTTGTATGGGATAGCCAAGATACACCAATCTTGACATCTGATGTACCAACTCCGCTTTTTTATGATGGTAGTTTTTTCATTCTTAGTGATTTGCGAAAGACTCTTTCTCGAGTGAAGCCCAAAAGTGGCAAAGTTGAATGGAGTTGTGAGTTACCTGGTAAATATAAATGGCGGTCTTCTCCAACCGCTGGCGATGGGAAAATCTACTCAATGAATCACAATGGAGATGTGATTGTAATATCTTCTGAGAATGGAAAGATTTTACACCTTGCTAAAATGGGTGCAACTTATGATGACAACACAAGATCTTCAGTAGCAATTGCTGGGAACGAATTGTTCATCCGTACAAATAAAGTTTTGTATTGCATCCATTAAAGATTTTATTCACATTAATAACTTCATTTCCCATCCACCACACCCGCGCCGGGCGGTTCCCGCCAATCTACCGCCCGGCGCTTTTTTGTTTAGATTTAAATCTTCACTTTTTCCTTCAAACAAATAATCATGTGAACCATCATTTATTTGCCCATGATTAGTACTTTTAGATTAGGTTTAATTTTTAGTTTCAATTTTATTTTGCTTTACGGATTATTCGGGCAAGCAACTACTGTAAGCTTTTCTGAAAGGCTTAGAGAAATTAGAGAACGTTCTTCACAGCATGAAAATCAAGTTGCTTCATTACTGGCACAACCGTCAATTAAGCCTGTAGATTATAATAATATTTCACCACCGCTTTCTCCGCCTCCTCCTGCTCCTGCTCCTTCCTCTGTTCCGTTAGTAGATGGTGATGAAAGTGCTGTTCCAGTTAATCAAGTTCCAAAAGAAAATATGATCGTTGAGCCCGTTGAGTCTGATTCAGTCAAACTGGTTGAAGTAACCGAATCAAATTCCACTTCAAATAAACCTAATGAAGAATTAGATGATGCGTATGCCAAGTTGTATGAACCAGATATCCCGAGTCGTCTGCAAGGGTATTATTTTGGTCCTCTACTTGGTCTAGTTTTTCCACAAGATGGAGCAATCCGAAGTGGAGGAAATCCCATGAAATCAGAAGATTATGAGGCTGATTCAGGTTTCTTGCTTGGATTACAAGCTGGAAAAGACTTTGGTTCTGTTCGAGTAGAAGCTGAGTACACATATCACAATTTTGATGCCTCTTCACCCGACTTTTCTCTGTCTGCAAGTATTCATAATTTCTTCGGCAGACTCATTTTGGAAAAGGAAATAGGGGATCGTTTTGACCTGCGATTTGGTCTTGGTATGGGCATGGGTATTGTTGGAATGGAAACATCTTCAGTAGCCACCGAGGATCATAGTGGTACCGGTTTTGCTTATGACTTTCTTTTTGGGACCGGTTATCGATTATCAGACAACTGGTCTTTACAAGCCGACTATAGATATTACCTAACTGCTGCTCATGATAATTATGACCATGTTAAAAGCCATTTATGGCTATTATCAGCTAGTTTAGATTTATAGTTTTATTCTAAGAGCAACTTACCCATAGAGCGGGGCAGTGGGGATTCGGCATGAAAATTTACCTTTCCGTCGGGTGTATTAATTTTAAACTCAATTTCTGTTGAGTGCAGGCAAAGCCTGTCAATCTTTGATGCTTTGGAAATCTTTCTGTTGAAAGAAAAGTCTCCGTAAGTTTTATCTCCAATAATTGCATGGTTTCTTAACGCACACTGAACCCTTAGTTGGTGAGTCCTTCCAGTAAGTGGATTGAGTCTTAACAAAGCCAAACCGTAAAGGCCTCCTTTCTTTCTTTCAATAGTGGCTTTGGTTATCGCAAGTGATCCATTCCCACGGGTAACTCGAATTTTTCCGTTTTGTCTATTTTCTCGCAAGGAATCTTTCCATGTCCCCTCAATGATAGGTCGGTTTGGGCGCACTACAGCAAAATATGTTTTTCTGATATCTTTCTGCAGGAATAAATTTTTAATTTCTTGACTCTGTTTCTCACTGTTTGTTGCAATCAGAACTCCAGATGTGGGAGAATCGAGACGATGTGTTAGGTAAAGAGTATGCTTTTCGCCTGAAGATCCTTTCCAATGGTAACACTCATGTTCATGAGAATATTCTGCATTCAAAACAGATCTTTCATACTTATTTTTTGCTTTTTTTTTGTTGGGGTGAGTTAATATATTTGGAGCTTTCTCAATAGCCAAAACCCCAGAATCATGAAACTGTATTACATTGCAATGATGATCGAGAGGAAGGGAATTAATATAGAAATTCACAAATATCTAAAATTAATTGTTATTTGATCAGTATGACCAAAGTCATTAATCATTTTCTCTGTCCATTTACCAAATGGAGCTCTTGAGGCTATAGCTTGCCTGCACAATTCAGCCGCTAGTGAATAACCCTCCTGGTCAATTCTTGATAAACTTGAAATGTTGCCATTCGAATCTAGTTTGAAGGTAAGAGTGATTTGATTTGGTAAAAGATCCCTTCTGAGATACTGAATAGAGCCTTTTGCTAGTTGATTCCATTGTTCTTCAATAGATTGCATCATTTTTTGCACATATACTCCGTAGGGGTGAAGCCTGCATTCGATACCAATCATTCCTATTCTTGGTGCAACATTTGTAGATTTAAGTAAAGGGCCATGAATCAGGTCTGCGGATAATTTCGGACGTATTTTTTGGATTGGGTGATCATGAGTATCATGATTTTTGATATTTGAGGATTCTAAGGCCTTTGGACTGGAAAATGATAGCAATTTTTTCTTACTATTCCCTTCATCTAAAATTTTTTCACTGTAAAAACCATCATTCTGATCAATTTCCTTTTGATCTTTTTGAGAATTTACCTGTTTCTCTATTTGTGGATTCATATTCTTACCCCGCTCTTTAGCTACATTATTGACTAGGGGTGTTACTAAAGGATCTATCTCAATCTTATCAGATGATTCTACAATTTTTTGACTTTCAATAGTTCCCTTAACTTCTGGTTCAAGATTTGTTTTGGAAGGGTCAGCTTTATCTGGTTGAGCAGCTTGTTGATCACGAAAAGAAAAATTTTCTTCTTTATCTGGAGAATTTTGAGGAGTATCAGGATTTGCCTCAACAAATTTTCTTAATTTCTTTCCTTTTGTATCCAATTCAACTTGCCACTCGATTTGTATTTCTTGAAGTTCTTTTTCTGTAACGAATCTATTTTGTATTTTGAATACAGGATTAGCTTCTTTGGTTATAATAAGAAAAACAAGAGTTACAATTGTACTTAGAAGAATGGAGGAAAATCCACCTGATTTTGGCACTGGATATGATTTACTATTATTTTTTTTTTTCAATGTTTGATGGGTATATCAATCCTGTGTTTACAATTTTTTTAGACTGAAATTACAAATTTTATAATATTAAATCATGAAAACAATTTTCCGTATAGTTGATACGCTCCAATTATGAAAAATCCTAGAAATGATATCCAAAGAAACAGATCCCAAACTTTTGAAGGAACTAATCTATGGTCAGACTTTTTGTATCTAAAATATAACACGGCAAAGCCGATTAAGGGCAGCATAATTGCCTGCATAGTTCCGGAAATTAATACAAGGATGACAGGCTTAGGAAAAAATATATAGCATGACACACAAATTATTGGCAAAATAATGCCAAGCATTTTCAATCCTTTATTTCTTTGCGATTCCGATAATTGTGCTATTCCAGATACCTTAACTAAATCGAGGCAAAGCCTAGTTTGGGCAGCGATAGCTATAAAAAAAGTTGAGAAAAGAACAGCTACTGCACCAGTTAGAAATATGATTCTTGCAGTTTTTCCAAAAACTGGAGTGTACATAGTGGATAGTGTTTGAATCATCTCTGAACCTTCCGGCAAAAGTCCNGTCCTCCCAAGAATCGCAGCCCCTAATAAATAAAATGCCACTGTGCAGAATGTGTAAACTAACATTGCNCCCCACGCGTCGTACTTCATTACTTTTATCCAACCTTTTGCTCTCTTGAGCCATGCCGCTGATTGGTCTCTTGGACCTACAAACTTGGCATAGCCTTTTTCCATACACCAATATGGATAGGCAAGAAGCTCAGCAGCACCGACACCGATTATACCAAAGGTTGCGATAGCTGTAAGAAGTGGGTTCTTGCCGAATTCTGAGTCAGGGAAATTGAAGGATAGTCCGTGGATAAATTCCTCGGATTTTACAGCCCAGGCTTCATGGCTCTGAAGGGCAAATAGGTTCACCACAGTAACAACGGTAAAACTAGCCACAAGAAGAATTGAAAATTTTTCAATCAGGGAGAATCTTCCATTTATAAGTAATATGATCGTAAAAGCAGTTATGATGATTGCCCAATAAATATCATCTTTTGCATCGGGTTTTTTTCCCAGTTGATTCATTTCTTCNTTGATTGCAGATATCCTAACAGCATCTTTTTCTGCCTCTGCAATTTTTAAAGATATTTTTTTAGCTATATGAAGATTTTTATCTTTTCCTTCTTCGGTTAAAGGTATTCCGATAGCTAATGCCTGACCTACGCCGCCGACAATTCCACCCTGCTGGGCAAGGACGGCAAGAAACATTACTGACCAGAAAANTAAGACCCAGTTTGAATTAAAATTAATTTTTCCAACTGGAAAACGAATTCTTGGTCCGGGTAATTCATTCAGAGCGGCTAGTGAAGTTTTTCCATTCACGATTGTGTTTTTACCTAACTCTATTTGAGCAAAGACCTTAACCACACATCCGATTATAATTAGCCAAAGGAAATCAAATTGAGCTTCGGCTCCCGTNCGGGTTGTGGCAATGAGTTCTCCGGATCCTACAATTGATCCGGCTAAAATCATACCGGGGCCAATATTTGATAATATCCCTCTTTTTGTAGTCGGAGCTTCCATGTCAATTTACAAAAAGAAAAATTTAGAGAATTGTTTTACGAGAAATGACGATTAAAAGATTCGATGGTAGTCTTTGCCGCAATGCTCGGTGAGGGCCAGGCGAATGCTTCGGCCGAAATAAAACCTTTGTATTCTATTTCTCTAAGCGCTTTGGCGATTGGCTTTATGTCAGTGTGACCATTTCCAACAGGTCTTCTGTTACTGTCAGCAAAATGAACATGTCCAAGATGCCGATGTCCCTGTACAATGACATCTGCAATATTTTCTTCCTCTATATTCATATGAAAAAGATCAGCCAATAAACTTACACCATCTGTTGATAATTGATCGAGGAAATCACAAGCTTCTAAATAAAGATTGAAAAGATTGGTTTCGTACCTGTTCAGAGGTTCGTAAATTAGAGTAACTCCTTGATCTTTAGAATGTTCGCCAAGAATTTCAAGAGCTTCTCCAAGCCACAAAATTGCTTGGTCTCTAGATACTTTTCCATCGTGCATACCTTGCATTGAACCAATAATTGCAGGTGCTCCGAATTTGGCTCCAAAATTAATCATTTCCCGAACAAAGGNAATGGCTTTTTCTCGGACANGAGGATCTGAGTCAGTAAGAGTGAGCCCATGTAAAACTTTCCCTGCACCTGTGCCAACTGCTCCCAGTGCTAATCCCGTTTCCTCAAGAAGATTTTTTAATTCACTATCTTTTCCTGCGTTTGGACCATCTGTGAATAATTCAACAGCATGAAAGCCAAGCTTTGCTGCTTCTCTTATTCCTGCACTTAATTCGTCCCAAAGGACCCATGGTCCTCCTCTTAGCGATGGTACCAGAGATAGTGTAATACACGACTTCATAAAACAAATTTTTGACTTGTTGAGATAGGTTACAAGAACCTATTGGAAATAGGAAGTCTAATTCGCCTAAAAGCTAAAGATAACTCAGGCGTTTGGCTTTAAGTCAGGAAGGCGTTGGTCTTTTGGCAGAATTGGAATANNNTTNCCTGGTAGTTGATTTGGCTTTTGTTTCGGANTATTTTGGTTCAGAACTTCATCGGCAAAAGGATCACTTGCGGGAAGTTTTGGTTTTGTTTCATTTTTGAACGGATCAACTTTTGGATTCTTTGCAACAGGAAGTTGCTCAGGTTCAGCAAAAGGGGAGTTTTTCAAATCAGGTAAATCTGGATTAAGTAGTGGACCAANCTGATTTTTTGGGGCTTCTACTGCATCATNAATACCTATATCGGGAAGGGGAGAAAAACTTTTTTCAATCGGGTCAGCAATTCCGGCAAAGGGATCAGTTGATCTCTTGGGTTTAGGAGCATAAATGTATTCAATAGGAGTAGTTGCAAGCGGCGGGAGATATCTGTGTCTAGGTTCTTTGTATCTTTTGTCAAAGGGGTTTGGTTTCATTACATTCGCATTATCACTGTCAGGCACATAGCCTTTACTCATAAGCCATTCCATTGTGCCACCTCTTGGCAAAACCCATTCGTCATTGATTTTGATTGAGGTAGGGAGNCTTTCGACATCAAGCCAACCTGTTTGGCCTCCACCTATGGCAGGGGGTAGTTTAAAGTCTTTTTTTGAATCCTTTTTAGCTCCNAAAAAACTCAGAAAAAAAAGAAAAAAAACTAAAAGCTTGATTGAAAACATACNTTAAATAAGGAAAACATTTTTAAAATGTCAACTTTCCCTAAACTTTTTTCATTTTTNTATTATTTAATTATAATAATCCTCCATCTGAAAAACTGTAGAATCCCTGCGATTGCGGACAAGAATCGGGTTCGCCAATGATCACATGATCAAGCATACTTAAATCAACAGCCTTAGAAGCTTCCGATATTTTTTTTGTCACTTTTAGATCAGCCGAACTTGGAGTCGGGTCACCACTGGGATGATTATGAGCTAGTATAATTGCACTTGCTCCATGCCTAATTGCAGGCCGAAAAACTTCTCTGGGATGAACGAGACTACCGGATGCAGTACCCGAAGTTATCGGTTCGGCACGAATCAATTTATTTTTTCGATCGAGGCAAAGGACCCACACTTTTTCAACTGTGTCAGCTCGAACTTCTGGATATAGATAATCCCATACTTTTTGTGCTTCATCCAGAAAGATCTGACTGGATCTCTTGCTTTGCATCATTCGCTTTGCAATTTCAATCTGAGTAGAGAGTTGTAACGCTTTTATTTTGCCAATTCCCTGAATCCTTTGAAAATCAGAAGCATCCCATTTGAGCAGACCAAAAAGAGAATCAGATTGGTTTATTATATCGTCTGCAATTGCCAGTACATCTCTTTTTGCGTTACCGGACCGGATCAGCATCGCAAGAAGTTCTCTGTCTGTTAAAGCACTTGGACCAAGCCTCTCGAGCCTTTCTTGAGGACGATCTTTTTTGGCAAGTTTTTTGAGGCTCGAATTTCTAATATTCTTGTTTAATTAGAAGTAAGTAAAAGGGGGTCTATTCTGGAAGAGATATCCGAACATAAGCATCTTTTTTTAGCCTGCTTAACCATTTACTATGACTTTCTGCTTCAATTTGCGAGGCTAGCGTTCGTTCAATTTGAGACCTGACTTCATCTAGTGGTTTTCGTCCGGACTGTGTTCTTTCAAGGGCGGTAAGAATATAAACTGCAATCTTTCCTGATTTCCCCACTGTGTTGTCGCTTTTGCGTTCTAAAATGTTAACGATGAATGGTTTAGATACTTCACCTTTTTTTAATGAGGATGCAATTTTACGAATTTCTTCACTTCGGATTTCTTTTACAGACACAGCTACGCCCCAGTCTCCTGATTTTTCCCTAAAAGGACTTTGTCCATTTAGCTTGGCAGCCTCTTGGAAGCTTTGTCCGTTTTTAATGTCTTTCAATACTTTATGTGCTTGCTGAAGAAGAACAGTTTCTGGTTCACCGGCAATTTGGGAAAATGCAATTTCTCCCAACCTTATTTTCTCTTCTGTTTTAAAAAGATCAGTATTTTCCTTATAATAAGTCTCAACTTTTTCGGGACTTATCTCCTCTTTTAATCTGCGTCTGGTTGAAAGCATGTGACTGTAAATAATTTCTTCTTCCAATTCGATTCGATATTCTAATTGGGAAAGGCCCTTACTTTTTAAAAAGTCTCTAAAAAGCTTTCGGTCACCATTGAATTCACTAATAAGCTTTTTATTGTATTGTTGTTCAATGTATGCTTCTGGAATATTCATTCCTTTTTCTTTAAATGCAGTGATTGACAGAAGACGGTCAATTTTTCCATCAACAAATTCACCTGCTCTTTCTTTTTTTTCTTTATCTGTAAAACTAAGCAAATTCATTGCACTCTGAATTTCACCCCAAGTCACAATACGGTCATTAACCTTCGCGACTACTCTGTTTACCTCAATCAATTCAGAGCCAAATATCTGCCCGGAATTTGAAAAGAAAACTACAAAGACTGAAAATAGAATACGGTTTCCTAGATTAATTTTGTTTCCCATGGATAACTATCTTTAGGAAACGAATGATTTCATTCAACTTCAAAAGTGGAACTTTTGATGAAAGTGAAGGAATTTTCCCTGCTTTTCGATGAAAGTGCTTAGTTCCTTCTTTTCCTCGTTTGATTAATCTGGCATAGATTTCATTTTTTCTAGTTTCTATCAAATCAAATCCCGCTTCTTCAGCTAGGCATCTAATTTCGGTCTCTTTGAGCAGTGCAATCACCTCGTCAGGTGGTGGTCCAAATCGATCAGTTATTTCTTCCAAATAATCATTTATCTCAACTGTTTCTTTCATAAGGGCAAGTTTTCGATAAGCTTCAATCCGAAGGCGTGGTTCGGATGCATATTTATCTGGGAAATAAGAGCCAAGTTGAGAAATATTCTTTCCCTCAAAATCTTCCTCCTCCTCAGAATCACCAGATGTCAAAAAGTCAAGACGAACTGTAGCAGTAGGTCGTAGGGAAATTTCCTCACCTTTGAGTCTTGAGACACTTTCCCTTAATAATCTGCAATAAAGTTCGAAGCCTATACCCGCAACATGTCCACTCTGTTCACTTCCAAGCAAATTACCTGCACCTCTTAATTCCAGATCTCTAAGAGCGATCTTAAATCCAGCACCAAAATTGTTAATCTGTCTGATAGTTGAGAGTCTTTTCCTGGCTTGATCAGAAACGGTAAGATGTCGATTGAGAAAAAGGTATGCATATGCCTGCCTTGTAAATCTACCAACCCTTCCTCTCAATTGATAGAGTTGGGATAAACCAAATTTATCTGCAGCATCAATAATTATTGTATTACAATTGGGTATATCCAAACCAGACTCAATAATGGTTGTGCATACGAGCAAATCAAATTTATGAGCAACAAAATCAGTCATAACTTGTTCCAATTCTTTTTCACTCATTTGACCGTGTCCAATTCCTACCCGTACCTTTGGAAATTGTTCCTCTATTTTTCTCGCAACCGAGTAAATTGTTTTAACCCTGTTGTGAAGATAAAAAATTTGTCCGTTACGTTTGATCTCCGTTTGGATTGCTTTCGCTAATATTTCGGGTGAATTTTTGACCACTTCTGTGCGAATCGGTCTACGATTGACGGGGGCAGTTTCAATTGTACTTAAAGATCTCGCACCAACCATAGCAAAGTATAAGGTTCTAGGAATGGGGGTGGCACTCAAAGTCAATACATCAACCTGAGCCCTGATCTTTTTTATTGATTCCTTGTGTTGCACTCCAAATCTTTGCTCTTCATCGATTATGAGAAGTCCCAAATCTTTAAAAGATACATCTTCACTAAATAATCGGTGAGTCCCGATAAGAATGTCTACGGATCCGGCTTTCGTTGCATCGATTATTTTCTTTTGTTGTCCCGGGGTTCGAAATCTGCTCAGCATTTCAATTGCGAATGGATAATCAGCCATTCTATGCCTAAATAAATTGAGGTGTTGTTGGCATAAAATTGTTGTTGGGGCGAGAAGGGCAACCTGTTTTCCATCCATAACAGCCTTAAATGCAGCCCGCAAAGCAACTTCTGTTTTTCCAAAACCAACATCTCCGCAAACTAATCTGTCCATGGCTTGTTCTTTTTCCATGTCCTGCTTTACTTCATTTATAGCTTTTATTTGATCCTTGGTCTCTGTGTAGGGAAAGGAATCTTCAAATTCTTTTTGCCATTGTTCATCTTTTGAAAAGGCATATCCTTTTTGAGCGTCTCTAGTTGCCTGGAGCCGAAGTAAATCTGCTGCAAGGTCAAGGGCGGCTAATTCTGCAGCTTGTTTAGTTTTTGCCCATGATTTTCCTCCGAGTTTAGCCAGTTTGGGCCTTGCTTTTTTTAAACCAATATATCGGGACAGCAAGTGGGATTCCTGGAGAGGAACATGTAAAAGAAGGCCATCGGCAAATTCAAGCGTGATGGCTTCTTCTCCTTTTTTTCCTTCTTCCAAGAAGCCTAATTTTTGAAACTGGCATACGCCGTGTTGGTGGTGAACCAAATAATCTCCCTCTATGAGTTCTGAGAAATCAAGTGCCTGATCAACTTCTTTTCTCTGAACGATAGCCTTTTTGGACCGAGTAGGCCTTCGGCTTCTTTCCCTTCCGAGTATCTCTCTTGCCGTGGCAAGAAGTAAGCCTTTTTTAGCGTCTTGAGCAAACAATTGAAAATATTTCTGAGAGTCATCAGGTTCTGCAATAAATCCGGTTCGTAGACCTATTGGTAAATATCTAGGTGCGAGTCTTTGAAGCGAGCTTTCTTCCTTGATAAGGTCCTCAATTCGTTTTCTTTCAGCATCTGCTCCAGATGTGATAATGATTTCTTTTCCTTCGTCCTGATATTTTAAGAGTTCAAATAAGTATGAAGTCCGATGCCTTTTGTCGTTTTCAAATTGTGCAGAAGAATCTAATAGGGTTGGCTTTTGAAAATTGATCAATTCAATAGAACTCACCGAGCTTTGCATTTGTTCAGAGTCATCAAAGATTCCCATGCCAGCTTGAATTTCACTTGTTCCTAGAAAAAAACTGTCTTTGTTGTCCGACTTAAATGCGTTCGCAAAAGATGATTGAGAATTTTGGGTCTTCTCCGAGTAGTGAAAAACCAATGGGTAGGAATTAAGTAAATGCTCAGGCTCCCGAAAAAACCAAAAAACTGGCCTTTTTAAATATTCAAAGAATTCACCAGCAACTTCATCTTGAGCTTCTGAATGAGCAGATGAAATAATAATCTCCGAAAGAGTTCCATCTGCCCGCTGTGAGGTGGGGTCGTATGTTCTGATTTCTTCAATGTCATTTCCAAAAAAGTCAATTCTTGCAGGCTTGTCTGAATTAACCGGGTATACATCGATCAAACCTCCTCTAATTGAAAATTGACCAGGTTCCTCGCAAAGTACCTCAGATGAATAATCAAAGTCAGTGGCCAGTTTTGAGCAAAGCTTTTCAAAATCACATTCTTGACCTACTTGTAATGAAATTTCGGATTTTTTCTTCTTTTCATGTTTAGGGCATGGACCAACTAAAGCTTCTGGAGTGGTGGCAATTAAAATATTTGAATTTTCAACAATGTCTTGGTTGATGAGTTGAGAAAGAACAGTGAGCCTTTCACAAATTCTTTCAAAAGCATCTGGGTGATTTGGGTCGGGGCTTGAATCAAAAAGATAAAAGTATGTTTTCTTTTCGGGATGCAAGTTTTCCAAAAAGGAAGCTACATCTTCCCCCCATTCCTCTGCTTTTGGAATACTTTCTTCCACAAGAATGGACAATGAAGAATTTGTTTGGGCAATGTGATTTGCAGCCAGGGCAGCGGTGGCAGATTCTGGAAATGAATGGGCAAACTTGGCTGGGATTCCCTTGGGAATTACAACACGTTTCACTTTAAAGGAGAAAGTTTTTTAGACCTAAGTTTTTTTAATGCCTTTAAAGCTGCTATTTCTTCAGCTTCTTTTTTAGTTTTCGCTTTTCCAGACCCAAGTGTCTTTTTCCCAATAATGAGATCAATCTCAAAAGATTTTTTGTGCGCTGGACCACTTTCTTTAGCGACTTGGTACTTAATTTTATCTTTTATTTCCTGCTCTTGAATAAGCTCTTGTAGTTGCCCTTTGGGATTATACTCCATTTCCTCCTTATCCAGAATCTTTAATAGATTTCCAAACCAGTTTAAGACACATTCTTGGGCTGCAAAAATTCCACCGTCTAAATAAATTGCTCCAACCAGTGCCTCAATCGAATCCTCAAGAGTTGAATTTCTTAAATTTCCCTTTCTATTCAATTCTGATTTACTCATCAATATATGTTTATGCAGGCCCAAATTTCTGGCAATTTTTGCCTGAAAGCTTCCGCGGATAAAAACAGCTCTTTTTTTGCTTAATGCACCTTCATCCCCTTGAGGAAACAGGGTGTAAAGGGCTTCGGTCAAAATGAGGCTAATAACGGAGTCACCAAGGAATTCCAAACGTTGGTTGTTTTCTCTGCTTGGGTTATGTTCATTAAATGAGGGATGGATAAGGGCACACTCGAGAATGCTCTGATTCTTAAATTGGTAGCCGATTGTTTTTTCTAATTTGAGCAAATTTATAACTGAAATAACCTTCCTTAAGAAAAATCACCCCTTAATTTTAAAGCGCTTAATGATTTCGTTGGTTAACTGTTGGTATGATTTCGCTCCGGTTCCTTTTGGATCATAATCAAAAATAGATTTTCCAAAACTGGGTGCCTCACTTAGACGCACTGTTCTTGGTATAATTGTTTTAAAGACTTCCTTTCGATAGTGCCGTTTGACTTCGTTCACCACTTCCTGTGAAAGTTTTGTACGATTGAACATAGTCATAATGATGCCGCCAAGAGCCAATTTCGGATTGGCCTTTGCTTCCCTCAGTTGGTCAACTACATCAATAATTTGTCCCAATCCTTCAAGGGCCATGTATTCGCACTGTAAAGTAACCAATAAAGAATCAGCTGCACACAGGGAATTCATGGAAAGTAATCCGAGAGTGGGCGGACAATCGATAAAAATGGCAGAAAACTTAAGTTTTTTTTGTACTTTTTTTAAACACTCCCGGAGTTTTAATAGATAATTTTCCTGATTTGAAAGTTCTCTTTCAGCGGCGGCTAAATCAAGCTCTGAAGGAAGAATGAAAAGATTTTCGTAGTTTGTCTGAACGATTCTTTCAACAGGATCTGTTCCATGAGCTAAAGGGCTGTAAATTCCATGATTTTCTTTCTTCTCTAGACCAAGTGCACTGGTAGCATTAGCTTGCGGATCCATATCAACAATAAGGCATTTAATTCCCTTGCTGGCCAGGGCAGCCGAAAGATTGATTGTAGTCGTTGTTTTCCCAACCCCACCTTTTTGATTTGCAATGGCAAAAATTTTTGCGGACATGATTATTTAATTAATTTTCTCTTTCTGTTCTGTCGAGAAGGAAAAAAGTTCAGGTTATAGAAACTTGCCCGTCTTTTTTTAACAACTTCATACCATGTTTGATTTTACTTATCTCTTTGATTTTAGCATTCGGATTTATGAATTCTGAAAGAGTCCAGTAAATCGAAAATAGCCCAGCTTCAAGAGATAGGGGAGTGGCTCCTCCTAATCTTGGGTTGATTTCAACAAGGTGTAGGTTGTAAGAATTATCCACAATCACTTGAGCCATTACATGCCCTCTTAATCCTTGAATTCCATTGAGTGTTTTTTTTACTTTTTGTTCCCATTCGGGATTGGAAAATGTTACGGATTCATGGGATTCACCTTTAACGATTTTTACTCTCCATCGAAGGACTAGCGACTTGCAGCTTCCATTCTGGTCCATCCACGCATCTGCACTAAATTCTTTTCCTTTTATGAAAGGCTGAAAAATGGGATTTTCTATTTTGCTGGCATGCAAACTAGCATCTTCTTTTGACAAATTTAGGCCAAGTGAAGAAGAGGCATTTCCACGTCTTTCCTTCACTACAAATCGCTTGGAGTCGGAAGTGAAATTGTCTAATTTAGAGGACGTAGTTATAGGGGCTATGCAATCCGTTTTAAGGTAATTTGAAAATTCCAGTTTATCTTCACACAATTCGATTGTGGATGGCTCAGAAACCATCACGCCAATGTTATTTTTAAATAAAAAGTCTCTATGTTTTGCAAAATAACCGAGTTCTCCGTCTCTTGATGGAATAATGAAATGTATATCATATTTTCTACAAAACTTCAGCAAATCCTCGCGACTTAGTGATTTAAGTGAGGGCAAAACTTGAAAGGAATTAATTTTTGAAGCCCCATCACATGAAGGGTCCGAATCTGCTCCGATCAACCTAATTTTGGAAGAAACACAACAAACCTGTTTTTCAATCGAATGAAAAAGAGCCAGCTTTGCAGACAAGCTTGTAAATAAAACGCTAAAAGAAGAACTAAGCTCCACCATTATTCTGGGGGCGGATATTGCTTTAAATATTCAGATTTTAGACAGGATGCAATTACAGCGTCGACCCATTCCCCGTCCACTTGAGTATCCTGCCTAAGGACTCCCTCTCTCTTAAACCCTGATGCTTCAATTGCATTTACATGATAAGCACGATGAGAATACGAATAGGTGCTAATTTTATTGAGATTTAAACTGTCAAAAGCACACTTCATTAAAAGATTTAGAAAGACGCTACAGTCCCTACCATATTGAAAAGTATCCTTGCCCCTTTCAGTATCCAGCAGGAAAGATACTTCTGCCTGTAATTTATCCCAGTTTATATGAACCAATCCACCATAACCAATCAATAGATTGTCAAAGGTAAATCGTAACAGGATTAAATCAGGTTGTTTCTGAGAAAAACTGGGTTTTACAACCTTTTCAAAATATTCTTTTTGTTCACCGGGTATAAGAGGTTTTGATTGCCGCAAAGCAGAAATTTGTTCATTTCTCCACTTCATGATTGGATCTGCATCCTCCATCTTGATTGAATTTAATTCATATCCTCTGAAATGTCCATTGAATCCCTTAAGGATTATATAACCACCCGATGGGGTGGATGGAATGGATGATGTGAATTTTGAAAAATCCATTACTTATGGGATAAAAATTTTTCGAGTGTATGAATTACCCGTTTTTGCTTTTCTTCAGTTAGGTCGGGAAAGAGAGGTATGCTGAGACAACGCTCAAAATATTTTTCAGCACCTGGCAGTTTGATTTCGCCCATTAGATTTCGATAATATGGATGTTTATAAACTGGGATATAGTGAACCTGAGTAAGGATGTTGTTTTGCTTGAAAAATTTATAAGCAGCGTCTCTTAATTCTTTATCTAAAAACTGTATTATGTACAAGTGCCAAGCGTTCCCTTCATGGAATTCTGGAGTTCTTATGAAATTAGAAAATGGTTCCTGATTCAAGATGGTTTCATATTTCTCTGCAAGATGGCGTCTTTTTTCCAAAAAGTGATCAAGTCTTTTGATTTGCGAAATTCCAAGTGCTGCCTGAATATCAGTAAGACGATAATTCCAGCCTAAATTAATCTGTTCGTAAAACCACGGTCTCTCATCCGTTTCGTTGTTTGGTCGATGTATTCCATGACTCCTTAGATTTTCGGCTTTGTTGGCAATTTCGGAATGATTGGTTAAAAGGGCACCTCCTTCCCCGCAACATAGATGTTTTACTGGATGGAAGCTTAGAGTGGATGCATGCGTATCCACTCCACTTAGGCTGTAAGTTCTTTCACCTGATTTATTTTCATACCATGCACCCGGAGAATGAGAGGCATCTTCAACGGTAAAAAAATTCTTCTTATCTGCTAATTTTCTACAACTTTTTAAATCTGGTACGGAACCAGCAAAAGAAACGGGGGCAATGAGGTTTTTTTGTTCCAACTGTTCTTCGGGAACCTTGGCTAAGCATTCTTCAAGGGATTCAATTGAGATCAATCCGGTTTCTGGTTCAACATCGCAAAACTGAACATTTGCACCCTCATAACGCAGGGCATTTGCAGTGGCGGCAAATGTGATTGCTGGCACGATTCCAAGGCTTTTCTGATTGATACCAATACCTGCATAAGCGATGTGTAAAGCAGAAGTCCCACTTGAACAAGCAACCGCATACTCAACATTAAAGTAGTTTTTTAATTGCTCTTCAAATTCCGGAACTTTTGGTCCTTGAGTAAGGAAGTCAGATTCCATTACTTTTTCTATCATCGAAATATCTTCTTTGATTATGCTTTGTCTGGAATAAGGAATTAAATCCATACTCTTAAATAATCAAATAAGGTGTGTTATTCCAAGCGGAAACAGAGTCGAATAATCTGGCTTGCTCAGTCCTTAATTCATGATAGACAAAAATAATGAAAATTGTTGGTTCAGTAATCGCCCGTTTGGGTAGTAAGCGGCTGACCTTCAAAAATCTTTTACCTTACAAAGGAGAACCCCTCGTGGTAAGGGCGGTCAGGAAATTGCTCCTTTGTGATAAAATAGACCAAGTTATTGTTTCCACGGATAGCGAGCTTATTGCCCGTACATGTTTACTTGATGGAATTGATATTCTATACCGTCCAGAATCTCTTGCTGGCGACCAAATTGCCTCCATTCCTGTTTTTCAGCACATCGTGGAGAATTTCCCCTGTGATATGCATGTTAATTACAACTGTAATTTTCCAGAATGTGAAACAAGTGTTATTGAAAAAGCTATTGAAATTGCCACAGAAACTGGGGAATCCCTGTCTAATCCTTATGCAGTTTGGGCACAAACCAACGAATGTCTCGAAAATTACGGAGACCCCTTTCAGATAACCGCTACTCAATTTGAAACTCAAGATGTAAATCCCGTTGATATTCATACAATGGATGATCTTTTGGAGGTTCATCGGATCGCGCAAAATGAATTTTCATGGGATAAACTGAAAAAAATTTAAAAAAGCAGTAAAGTTTTCTGTTTCTGGTCGATTATAGTAAAAGATCAATTATTCCATGGAACATTTACATACTAAATTCTTACTAAGAACCTCATTAATATTGGGAGTTCTCTTTTCTTTTTTACAGGTATCAGCAATCGAGACAAAAAGATTTGACGCCCCACCACTTGAACGGGGCAAATACATGGCATTTTCAAAGCCAATTAATTTAAGATACGGACTGTCACCCTTACCTGTTGACCGAACTAAACTAATTATGCCGCCGACAATGGAGGTGGTTTCTACAACTGTTGAAGTTGATCAAAATCAAACCGCTTCCACAGAAGCACCCGATTTCCCATTACTTTCTTATGACGAAAACAATGTAACCACCGAAGTTATTCCGTTCGATCAACCTTCCGTTATGCAGGCAATTCCTCAAATTGCACCACCTGATAATTTACCACTTTCCGATCCTTTTGAAGATATTAATTCGTTGGGGATCGATAGTACGGATCAACTTCTCGAAGTTTTTGAAAATTCAAACCTTCGGGGACCCAGATCTGGTTTTCAACAAATTCCGTTTGTACCACCATACACGGTTGCTCCTGATAACCTAAGAGTAACAAATCGAGCCACTTACCAAAGAAAACAACGATGAAACAAATTAATCTATTCTCACTTTCTTGTGCGTTTCTCTTTTTACCGGGTTCGTTCATATGTTCTCTATCTGCTCAGAATGAATCTACGGGAACAGAATTAAAATCAATTGAAGAGGTAATCGAAGGGATTGATTCTTTACTGGGCGATATTGAAAGAAGTTCAGAGCAGGATAACATCACTCCGATCATGCCCACTTATCCTAGTACCCCGAGTTTTGAACCGATTGAGGAATCATCGGGCTCATTCCGTGTTCAAAACGAACTCATGCCAAATAACTTACTGGATAGCACCCTGGATGAACCGACAAACAATTTATCTTCTCCCGAAGTTAATTTGGATGATATAAATCCATCCGTAGACGAGGCTCCAATCATCCCTGCTGAAACTAATAACTTCTCACCTGCACCTGCAATAGTTACTGAGCCTTCCTTCGCACCAATTCCGAAAATTGATTATCGGAGTGCTTCTCTAGAGGAGCTTCTTCGTGAGGTTGAACTTCTTGATCTTCCAATGCTCGAAGCACCTCTGGCTCCTAGTATGCCCAAGATTTCCAGTGATTTGGAAGCACCTATGGATGTTCAGCCCAAGGAAATTTTGCCGGAGCCCACAATTATCGAATCTCCACTTTTATCTGGTGATCGAGATTCTGAACCAGTGGATCTCGATGACTACACTGTCTTGGGAGACACTATCGATCACGAAATGAAAGAGCGGATACGGGAGGCAATTATGGAAACCAGGCGAGCCTCCGGCGGTACGAATAATCCTTATGTTACTCGTTCAGTATTCAAAGCGACATCCTACTGCAATCGGGTTCTTGGCAGACTTAACGCACCGCATCACAAAAGATATCGTCGTGATATTTTACTATCCTTAATTGCCATGCATGAACGAAACCAGGCCTGGGTGGATACGGCAAAATCATATGAACGATTCCTTGAAGAATTTGCATCTGATGATTTGTACCCCTTTGAATCCCATGAGGACGCACCAGGTATCCCCGACTTAAAATCTGGTCTTGGCTCTGTTGAGAAATGGCTTGAAGGAAGAAAAAGGGGTGCCCCTACAATTACTGAAACACATATCAGGCTTGGGAAAGTTTACCGGGCACTCGGTGCCCATCGTATGGCTTTAAACAAGTTTTACGATGCAATAAACGCCACACTTACACTTCCACAAAACGAAGCTTTCGAACTTGCTGAGCGTAAAAAGGGTAAGCAAATTGAGGACCGAATGGATGCCGAATCTAATCAGGCAATGTTTGAAATCGCTGAAACTTTCATGGATTCTGAGGACTATGATAATGCGATCAAATTTTTTGACCGTTTATGGAGACTTGAACAATTACAGGATTCGGATCGTTCTATTGTCCGTTTTAAGCAAGGTCTTGCTCACTACCGCCGTGCAAGTGAAAATATGCGTAAGGAAGAACGCATGAACCGTCTTCCTCCTGAGCAGAGAGAGGATTTGGAAATAAAGTTTGATCAGACTCCAAGGGCTGATTTTGCAAAAGTTAAGGAAACCCTACGCGGGTATGGTACTCTTTATCCACAAAGCCCATATGTTCCAGAAGCTCATTACCTATTGGCTCTTACTTATGAACAACTCAATCAGGATGAGGAATCTGTTGCTGAATTAATAAAACTTCTTAAGGAATCAGACTTTAATCCGGAAATGGTTATTAGCATGGAAAATTCCCGTTCCATGAGAGATCGAGATTATATCAAAATAAATCAACTCAAAAGGATTTGGAATTTCTGGAAAAAGAAAACGGGTAATTACTTGGCCAACAAATTTTTTGAGGACAATGAGTACTACAATGCTTATAGAATATACACGGCACTGCAAGATGTTGACTCCTCACCATCATGGCAGGTTCCAGTTCTCTATCAAATCGGACTTTGTGAGGAAAAACTAGGCAATTATGTTCAGGCTACCGAGACATATACATCTATTGAGGATTATGTGAATTCCGAGCAGGAAGCACGTGAAGGAATGGCCAAAAACAAGTACTTAAATTTTGTATTTGGGATGGCCAAATGGCGAAAAGAACAATTGGAAGATACCCGTGCGATCCGACAGGCGGTTAATCGATACGGTATATACACCGTTCCCAAAAAGGGAGATCCGGCTTTATCCGCAATAGAATAAATTCGGTCTTATATTTTTTAAGTAACCAGATACTTCGTCCAACCTTATAAAATGGAACCCAGAGAGGTTATCAAGGCACATTTACAACTTTGCGAAGAAGTTCACAAATTACTCCTCGAGGAAAATACTTGGTTAAAAACAGAGAAGCAGCCACCAACCATGGAACTGCTTGGACGAAAACAGGTCATTCTTCCTAAATTGGAGGAATCACTTGCTAATCTTAAGAAGTTAAAACCCGAATATTTTTCCCCTTTTGACGATTCCAAAAAGCTTGTTGGTGAATCTCACTCCAAACTTTTACAAATCTTTTATGTTGATCGGGAAAATGAAGAATTACTCCTTCAACTTACCCAATCAACTGAAAGACAGACCTTCAACCGCTTTACCACTCCGCCTGAAGAAATTGACAACATTCATAACCGTCTTCCCAGTGAAGATGATGAAACGGATTCAGGCATGGAGGAGGGTAATTCTGCAGAGACCTGACTTGGTATTTTGCCGTCTTTAAAAAGTGGCGGAAGGAGAGGGATTCGAACCCCCGGAGCCGTTTCCGGCTCAGCGGTTTTCAAGACCGCCGCATTCGACCACTCTGCCATCCTTCCGGGTCAAAGGAAAAATTCTTTACGCGGATTTCTTCTTTTTTGCAACTCTTTAAAGAGTTCCTGTCAGACCAGCTATCCTTTTCTTGATTAAAAGTAGAAAGCTCAAAATGTATGACTTGCGGTAACTGCCGCTCCCAGATCCCATGCTTGAAACTTGGACGATTTTCCAAGTAAGCCCTCTCCAATACTGTTCGTATTCATGGCAGAAAAATTCCCAAAAGTTTGAAAGCTCAACCATTGAAGGGGTTGCCAGATTGCACTCAGACCGGCGAAATAAATTAAGTCGATTCGTCCATCCTGATTGTTTTTCAGATATTCTGTTCTGGTTATACCCAGGCCAGGCATAATAATGAATTGGCCACCCGGTCCAAAGCTTTGCATAAGATTAAGATTGAATCCCAGTTGGATATTATCTCCATCATCAGGAAAAATATCATTACTAATAAAATTAATTTCCCTTTCTGTGCTTGAATATTTGAACACACCATCAAACATAAGGAAAGTTGAATCTGTAATACCAATTATTTTTTGAATCGAAAGGGAGGGAGCCACCGCGTCAAATAATTTATCCCCGGTAAATTGACTGTGTAAAAAATCGTACTCAAGCCCCGGTGAGATGCGAAAGTCTAAGGGCAGATAGAAGTCCAGATTTCCTTTCACCATGCCAAATCGATAATTAAGTAGATCTTTAATAGATTCCTCTCCATAATTTGCCCATTGCATCAAAAAGTCGAGATGAGGAACAAGGGTAATATATTGTCCCATTTGGAGAGGTTTACTAGCTAAAGACATACCTATTGTATTTTCCAATACGCCAGATTCGACCTCATCTTCACGGGTTCGTAAAACATTTGTCGTATAGTATGGACGAACACTTCCGAAGACACTTAAATCCACGGGTAACTCAGTTGTATCTCCGGATTGAGTAGGGGGCGCTTCTTCACCAGATAAACTGGATTGATCGGAACCAGGACGCACTCCATCATTGAAAGATCTATTCATTATTGAACCAAGTGGTTTCGCTCCGGGCAATATTTCATCCGGAGTAGCTCCAATCCATTGATTTGTGGGCTGCTCAATTTTTTCAACAATAGCTTGTCGACCAAGATTGGAATGAAAATCATTAAAATCTTTGTTTTGTGGTACAGGGGTTTGATTTTCTTGATTATTTATTTCCGCATTCTTTGCTTTCGTTGGCTTGGCGGGCTTTGCATTTTGATAACTTTTTCCAGTCATCTTACCGAGTGGACGAGAATTTGGAGCAAGTTGATCAGGCGTTACCCCAATCCAATTATCTTGTGCATATGATCCTGAGTTAACCAGCGAAAGGATCAAAAAAATAACTTTTAGTCGAATAGAGGAAGTGAAAGCGGGTAAGCGATTCATTTTTAAAGTAATAAGGAAGCGAACTAAGTTACGGGCGGTTAATTTTACCTATTTTTATATTGTTACCGAACTGGTCAAAAGCCTGTCTGTTATTTAATACATTACCACCAGAGGATACATTCTGAATAAAGTTCACCCGGCCGACCTGCTGAGCCGCAGAAATATTAGTTCCAAAATTCGGATATTTTCCATCAATCGGACCTTTTAAAGAATTTAACTGAACTGCTGAATTTCCGGGAAAATGGACATTGCTCAACCGTATGGTGGTGGCTTCCATAAGGATATTGGAAACACTCCGGTTAAAATTCAAACCGTCCACATTAAGATTCTGTCTTGCCTTTACAGTTGCTTTCATATTCGCCCCCATCGTTGCGTTCTTGATATCCACATCCTTAAGTCCCCGAACCGCCACTTCATTTCCTACATCCAGGGTTACCTGATCGATGAGCATGTTCTCCCTGCTGGAAAGAACCAGGTCACTGGTGGCCGATTTCAGAGTCATTCCCTGTTTAAGATCAATCTTTTCACCACTCATTACAACCAGGCGGGTATCCTGTTGATTGGGTGTTTCCCAGGTGAAGGAATCACTCGCAGTCGTATTTTCAAGGCTGCTTATAATTACTGTACTAGTTGTTCCATTAAAATAGGATCCTAGCGAACTTGAACCATTGGTAATGACTTGATTGCGCCCTCCAAGAACGGAAGTATCTCCATAAATTAACATATCATTCTCCAATTCCTTACGAAGCTGGGCAATTGGGGTGTAAAAGGGGTTGGCTAAAACCTCGGTGCTGGAAAGTACAACCGGCAGAGCAGTTGCCCAATTGTAATCCTGAAGAAGAATATTGGCCACTTCTCCGGTCCTTATCCAGTCCTTGGTTAATTTTCCATCTGAAAGTTCAAGAAGTTCTTCCATTAAACCGATATGCCCAGCCTGCTTAAGTTTATCACTCAGGGCCATAACTTCAGCATCCGTAGCCATTGGGCTTGTTCCAGTGGGTACTTTTGACTTGGTGGAACCGGAAAGATCCTCCCGTGTCAGGGTGCCTGCAAGTAGAGCTTCTTCCAGGCGCTGGTTGAGTCCTGGTACAATGGCCGAATCATCAAGCCCAAGAATTTGTGCCCTTGTATCTTCAGAGTACATGAAAAATGCATCCGCCTGGTCCTTGAAAAATCCTTCCATCGAGAGCAG
>NZKY01000011.1 GCA_002694035.1 Opitutia bacterium | reverse complement strand
CCTCATCAATTTGTCCAAGAAGCTTCGTGGCTTCCTTGATCAGGTCATCGATGGGACTTCCTTCCAATTTGGGGAGAAGTTCAAATTCAGCAATTTGCATGGGTATATTTCCTTCTCCGACCAATTCCGGAAAAACGATCCGGTAATTCGTAAAACTTTTTCCATTTGGAAATCTCATCGTTTTTAACTTCCCCCTACCCCGGGAAACCGGGATCGAACCGCTGGCGATCTCGACAAAGCTACTTCCATCATTCGACCCGCTAAGAACGAAACTTTTCGGATCCCGCTCAGGTGCATCATTGGCAGAGGTGATGGATATTCCATTCACTACGGAATCATTAATCTTCAGCTCGAGTCCACTACCGGCCCCGTCAAAATTGAGATATTTCGTTGCAGGCTGGTCATCAATAGCCAGAGAAGGATTTTCATTTTTTGGAGAGTTAGTAGAAGTTCCCTTAATCTGATCAGACGGACTGCTCAGGTCTTTTGATTTCAATTTGGATAAATCATCCAATCCAATTCCTTCATACTCCTTGCCTCCCACTTCTTGAAGCATTGCCAATAATTTCTTTTCCCGTTGATAAAGTCTCTTTGCTCGTTCGGGTGCATTCTCAGCGGGTGGCCATGAAACGACTGGTGCAGTCTCAATCGCAGTGGAAACCACAGGACCAAATCGTTCCTTGAAATATCCATCTCTCGAGGCTGTAGGTGGGGCTTTCTTTTCAACGTAATTTCTGGCAAGTTCGATCACCTGCTTGGCAATCTCACGAATTTCTTCATCTCCCAGATCCAAGTGACCACCCTTGGCAGGCATCTTCACCAATGACTGAGAATCTGCCGGGCTCCCATGGGTAATGAATTTAATCACCCCGTCGAGATTTCCCGACTTCACCAGTTGAGAGGTCATAAGGCTCGGAAACACTCCACCCACTCCATTTAAATCCGGTCCGTGACATGGAGCACAGCGAAGTGTTAAGGGGAGAGAAAGTGCTTTATCATTTCCGGAGGCAGAGCTTCCGATGATTAGTAATGGAACGAGGACTATATTTTTGAGCATTTTAAAGTTTAGGTTTGGCAGGAATTACCAAGATTTTTTTGGAGTGAAATTCAGGAAGTTTTGACTGACAATAAAAAGTACACAAAATATCGATTCTTTCCACTCTCTAAATGGAGATTTGATCAATTATTATTTTGCTGATGGATTCAAGCTAATCCACCTGTGAATCAAAACAAATCCAAAGTAAAAATGCTGACCCGATCTAAAATTTTTTTTCTCTCCCTTTTCTTGCATGCCGGCAACTTTTGTCTGGGAGAAAAGGTTCTCTTCATTGGCAACAGCTACACCGCCCAATGTTCCAAAACCATCTCGGGTCTCTTTAAAAGTGAATCTCCAGACTGGAGCCTTTCTTTTCATACCAGTGGAGGCAAGGATCTCGCCTTTCACTTGGCAGATTCTCAAGTCACTAAAAAAATAAATTCACAAAAATGGGACTTCATCGTTCTTCAGGAACAAAGTCAGAAATCCGGACTGGGTGGAAAATTTTCCCAAAGCTTCCATGAGTCCGTATCCTCCTTTTCAAAAATCATACGCAAAGCCGGAGCCATTCCCTCCCTCTATCTTACATGGGGAAGAAAAAATGGAGATAAAAGAAATTCCGGAGAATATCCAACCTACGAGGCTATGCAAAAAAAGATCTCTTCTGCCTACCTCCTGGCAGGAGAGAAAAACAACGCACGAATTTTNCCGGTTGGTTTTGCCTACACTGAGGTCAAAAAAAAGAACCAGGAGCTCTTCGAAAAACTTTACAGAAATGATGGGAGCCACCCTGCTGCCCATGGTGCTTATTTGGTATCCTGTGTATTCTGGGGCGGACTCACCGGAAAGGATCCACGAACAATTAAATTTAACGGAACGCTTTCAAAAGAAGATGCAAAAAGCCTTCGCTCGGCAGCACANATAGGTCTGAAAATGTAAAAAAGAATTAACGGCGGTTCGGAGCAAATCCACCTACTCTTTGGTTGGGTGGTCCACCACCGCGCAACTTTAATGGCTCTGCATTGAAATACCGGGGAATCACCGGCCAGTTTTCTGTGAGGAAATAAGCATAGGTGCCATCGGGGAAATCCTTGGTNATGGTAAAGCGGCCATTGCACTTATCCAAATCACCTGAACCCTCCACATATTCATAATCCTTACTAAATGTACCATCGTACTTACCACCGGGAGGGTCGGGCCGGTCACCTTTCTTTAATTGAAAACTACTGGTCAGCTTTTTTATTCCGGCTTTAGGGTTCTCCGGAGCTTTGTAACCATATAAGGCATAGATAGGATATCCATCCATTGCATATCCAATCAGGGGTGAATGTTTCTTGGATTTTACGCCCAGCTTTTTCAAAAAACCCGTTGGCANACCGTGATAATGATACGATCCATTGGGNTGNACATGCCCATGATTCATATCCAGCCCCAATAATACCGAACCGCTCAGTGCCTCGTAATTCCAGTCCGCCCGTCGGTCACCAAAATAAAACTCAGCAGTCCCCGGGTCAAACAGCACCCCATTCAGAGCGATACCAAAAGGAGTATTAGGAGGCCCCCTACCCGAGTCATTGTGCAAAGGGATTGGTTCCCTCGCAGGCTTTGGATTCAGAGGCAGAGAAAATTTGAATTCCTGTTCGGTAATCTTATTAGGATTACGACCACTTGGGAAAGTTCCCACTTTATGCTCCGGGATGGCATTCGATTCCACGAGACGTTCAGTCTTCGATTTCTTAAATTTCGCTTCCTGTTTGTAGGGAAGCTTATCATCTGCCGGAATAAGATTTAGATTCCCTCTTTCGGTAATGGTATGTTTACGAACCGGAGGACGCCCCACCTGCCTTCGTTCCTGTGCCCATACAAAACTTTCAAATAGAAAGATTAATAATATGAGAGAGGAAAAGTTGGCTTTTAATTTCATAACATTATTAACGGCAGCAAATCAAAAAAGTTTCATTCTACAGTCCAAATTCGGAAAGCTTAATTTTTTGAAAGACCATATCCGCAACCGATGACTCGTAGAGAATTCCAAGGGTTCGATCATCCACCATTGCCAGTGAGCTGTAAGCCCCGCCCTTTTGGTCGAGCAAGATCGACTTGGGCCAGGTCTTCCCCTGATCCAGGCTCATACGGACGGTCATTTTTTCGCGTCTATATTTACTATTGGGATTGGAAAAGAAAAGCACCCGGCGGCCATCCTTTAAATCATGGGAAATCAGACTGGCCATGCAGACCGGTTCGGGCAGGGCTCCATGATCCGATGAATGAATTTTCCAAGTCTTGCCCATATCATCGGTTACACTTACCGCTCGACCATTGGTTTTTGATTTATCTTTCCGGTTTCGGTTGTCCCTAATATTTAACATTAATGATCCATCCTTGAGTTCGGCCACAGAGCACTCGGTAGTGTTATCGCGTGCAGGGCTCGACAATGTCCAGCTTTTCCCATGGTCTTTACTCCACATCAAATTTGAAAATGGGAATCCGGTGGCATCCCTTCCCTGCGTGGGCATCACCAGTGTACCATTCATCAAATTGATCCCATTCCCTGGTGCGGGAGCAAACAGGCACCACTTTGGATCTTTCAGTTTTTTGGTCCAGTTTTCCGGTTCACTCCAGGTCAGTCCATCGTCCTTCGACCGTACCATCATGAACTGAGAAGATTTGTGGATTGAATGCCCAGGCTCGGAGCCCTTTCCGCGCCATTGGTGGGTACCGGGCTTGCCATGTGTCCATACTGCTGAGACCAAAATCTCGCCTGTTTTGCGATCGACCAAAATATTCGGATCTGAACATCCATTCTGATCCTCGGGTAGCCCGCCAAATTTTTTCATATCCATTATGGGAACTGGTCTTGCCCAAGTCTCCCCACCGTCTGTCGATCGGGAAAGTCCGATATCCATATGTCCCTGCAAATCCCGACGACTGTTGTATCTCATATCGTAGACTGCGAGTAATGTACCCTTATTTGTATTTACCATAGCAGGAATTCGAAAGGTGTGACAGTCAAACTCTCCCTGTTTATGAATGATGGTTACTTTCCGATCAGCTCCATGCAGGAAGATAAGCCAAAAAAAACATAATAGAAATAGAGCAGAATGTAATTTCATTTTTTAAATTAAAAATAAAGAGGGAAAGATTGTACAAGCTCGAAACCATTCCATTCTAAGAATGACAGCCGACACTTTGAGGTTGGAATTAAGTGTTCGGAGGGATGAGGTTCGCTTTGTGTTTCACAGTGGATCGCCACCGGCTTTGAGTTCTCACGATGACAGGATTGTTTGAGAAGGGCCAGCATCAGCCAGGCTTGCTCTGATTACTCTGGTACCGCACCCGCATGCGAGCAAACTCCAGCAGCCACTTTACAGGCATCCGCTAAAATTTCGGCGTATTCTTTTCCAGCAAGTAAACCCAGTGTCATGGAAGAGGTGAAAGAATCCCCGGCACCAACTGTATCAACCACGGTCACCGGTACGCCTGGATACTCAAAGCATCCTTCCGTGGCAGAGAGAATTGCACCTTTTTCACCTCTGGTCATGACCACAAGATTCAATCCGAATTGGGTTCGTAATTCCCCGAGAATTTTTTCTTCGTTTTGTGCTGAATTTATTTCACAGGCTTGGCAAACCTTTTCGAGTTCTTCATCACTAAGCTTAAGTATTGAGCATAGATCGATGGATTCGCGAATCAAAGCATCGTCATAAAACGGAGACCGTAAATTAATATCGAGAATACGGAGAATATTCAGTTCATTGGCGAGAGCAAGAGCTTGACGAATTCCCAACCGGGAGGAAAGTCCACGTTGGCCAAGAGTACCAAAATAAAGTGCATCTGCTTTTGCCACCTTTTCTTTAATCTCTTCTTTCCATTCCCAATGATCCCAGGCAGCATTCTCTCCAATTGTAAAGGTGGGCAGTCCATTTTCAGTAAGTTCAACATAAACGACACCGGTCGGATGATGCTTTAAAACCGCAACCAAATCAGTATGGACTCCATGTTTTTGATAAACCTTTAAGAGAGCGTTACCACGCTCATCTTTTCCTACTCCGCTGACCATATGTACATCGGCTCCAAGTATCGAACAATGGCATGCATAATTAGCAGTGGCTCCTCCAAAACGGGGACCATCAGGAAACAAATCCCATAGCCCATCGCCCATGGCCACGATTTGTTTTTTCATTTGGCTAATTCCTTATTAATTAATTTGGCCACCTCCGTAGCAAGAAGATCTCGCCCGGCATCATTGTAATGAACATCATTCTCACCACGCTGGTATTGTTTTCGGTTGTTACCCATCAATGAATAAAGATCATTTATGATAACATTATTTTTTTTCATTACGGCCAGAGCAGACCGGTTAAATGATTCTGCTCTTTCATCCGATACGATAAATTGAACTTTTTTTTCAGGACCAATACAGGGAGGTGTGGTTACCGCAAATACGAGTTTGGCACCGGTTGATTTAAGCTTTTCAACAACGCCCTCCAAATTCTTCGCATAGGATTCGGGGGTTGATTTATTGGGCTGTTTCCAGCCATACCAATCCCAGAGTCCAAAATTAAAGTGAATCAAGTCCCATTTTGAATTTCCTATCCAATCCAATATTTTTTCATTACCGTATGCGGACCAACGACAATTTGTTTCGGGGCGATGGACATTGGCCTTACCCTTGAGTAATTTTCGAACTCTTGCCGTGTATCCAATCGAAATAGAATCACCAATAATTAAAACCCGAGGCAAAGCAGGATTATCCACCGGATTATCAAATGGATTGGTGAATGGATCTTCTCCTTTTAGAGAAGAGAAACTGAATGTAAGAAATAAAAGAGTTAAAAGAACCGGAACATTCATTTTGTTTTAGCCAAATCATCGAGCCATGATTTTCGTATGGATAACATTCCATCGACAATATCCATACGCTCAGCTGAATAGTTTTTTCTTTCAGGTTCTTGATCTGTAAGACGGAACAGCTCTAATTTCTCACTCCCTTCCCGACCGATCAGTTTCCACTCGTCCATACGGACCGCCCATGATTGATGCCATTGAAAATTTAATGTCTTTTGATAGCCGGACATTTGATACGGATTTTTTATTACCGGTAACAAGCTATGCCCATCAAGCGGAGGATCACTATCCTTCCTTTCTATGCCGCATAAATCCATAACGGTTGGCAACCAGTCCATCGCGGTGATTATTTGATCACGGGTTTCCCCCTGTGGAATCTTAGTAGGATAACGAAGAATAGCCGGCACACGTATTCCTCCTTCTAAAAAGGTTCCCTTTTGCCCAATCCATTTTCCGGTGAAGCCTCCTCCACTGGCACCATAAAAATGTCCTTTTAAATATCCGCTTGCATGATTATCCACTGAAATTCGATAAGTTGTCTCCTCGGAATGTCCATTATCACTCATGAAAATAACAAGGGTGTTTTTAAGTAATTGTAGTTCGTTGAGTTTATTAATAATTTCTCCAATATAAAAATCGGTTGCGTACATAATGGTTGCGTAAGACCTTGTTGTTCCATCTTTAATATCCTTAAAAGGTTCACCAAATTTTTTTGGAGCGTCTTCAGGATAGTGTGGAATATTAAAGGGGACATAAAGAAAGAACGGTTTCTCATTATTCTCCTCAATAAAACGAAGGGCCCGATTGGTCATAAGTTCAGGAAAGAACTTTCCATGGGCTTTTATGGGAGTGGTTCCATGATACAGGTCATGATATCCATCTCGATGCAAAAAATGATGGTTGAAATTATCTATAAATCCATTTCGAATTCCAAAAAATTCATCAAAGCCTTGTTTTGTAGGCCCATGATCCCGATGAGCCCCTAGGTGCCACTTTCCAAAAAGAGCAGTCCGGTAACCATCTCTTTTTAGTATCTCTGCTATGGTTAATTCTTCAAGGGCCATGTTTCGACCCTTTGGAGTATTCATATTTCCCTGAGTCCAATGGTTCACCCCGCCCCGTTGAGGATGGCGACCGGTCATCAGCATTGCCCGGGATGGACAACATACCGTGTGAGCATAAGCCTGGGTAAACCGCACTCCAGTTTCAGCTAAATAATCAATATTAGGAGTTTTAAGATAAGGGGCTCCGTAACAACCGGCATCCAATGTCCCCTGATCATCGGTGAAGAAAATAACCACATTTGGTTTGGTGCCCAAAAGTGTGCAAACAATGGTTCCGTAAAGCAGTATAATAATTGAAGTAAATGGAATAAATTTCATTGGATTTCCTTATCCACAGCTTTTTCGTAACGAACGGTTTCGTGATCACCAGTCTTTTTCATTATTTTATTTAGTTCTTTTACATAACGGAAAACTAACTTGGTATATTGATCATCCATGATTAGATTATTCAAAGCATCAGGATCTTTTGCATAATCATAAAATTCGAAAGGCGTTCGGAAAAGGTAGTGTTTTATACGCTCGGCTAGTGCTGGATCGTTTTCAGATGCATTTGCCATGGCTTTCCAAGTGAGTCCGCTCATCGATTCATTTTTAAATGTGGTCACTCCATCGTGCCAACCATTCCAGATCAATCCATAACGTTTGCCTTGCAGAGAACGCATTGTGAAGGAACGACCAGAGGCAATCGTATTTATATGTGTGTAAACAAATTCCCTGCCTTTTTGTTTCTTTCCTTTAAGTACGGGAAGGAAGGAACGCCCATCCATTCCTTCCATTGGCTCAAGCCCAAGAACATCAAGAATAGTCGGCGCAAAATCAACCCCAGCCACCACATGTTCATTATCGTGAATGCCCGGCTTGATCATACCCGGCCACCGAACGATCCATGGGGTAAGCGTTGAGTGTCTCCAGACATTCGTTTTGGCAAAAGGAACAGGAATGCCGTGATCCGATTTAAGCATAATCAAAGTATTCTTGGCAAACCCTGCTTTCTCAAGCTCAGCCAGAACCCGGCCCACCACATCATCGGCCCGGCTTACAGAACTGTAATACTGGGCAATCTCCTCCCGGATAGGAGGCAAATCGGGAAGAAATCCAGGGATTACGATCTCCTCGGACTTATAGATTCTAGAAGGTGCTGGATAATCAGACCGCCTCCCTTTCTTTTTCCTATTTCCGGAAGTTGATTCAGCCGACCCAGCATCGAATAATCTTTGCTCAGCTGGTTTACGATTATCAAAAGGCCGGTGAGGATCATGAGCGTTAACCATAAGAAAAAAGGGTTTGTCCGCATCTTTTACCTGTCCAAGAAATTCGGCGGTAAACTTACCGTACAATTTCTGACTGCGACCATTGTCCATCTCAGAGCGGTCCCGACTGTACCCGAATGCTTTAGTGCGCGAAGGAACCACATGTTCAGTCTTACCCAGTATCCCGGTCAAGTAACCATTCTTTAACAAAGTTTCGGGCAATGTAGGAACATCAGGATTGATCTTTGTGAAACCTAGGGCTCCACTATTATGAGGATACCTCCCTGTCATCCAAACTGCACGAGTAGGCATACAAATCGCTATGGATACATGGCCATGTTCGAAACGTAAACCCTGCCTGGCAAGCTTATCAATGTTTGGAGTCGTTCCTTTAACCTTGGAACCATAAATCCCGACCGAATCACGATTCATGTCATCAAGAGTAATAAACATGACATTAAGTTTCGATTCAGCGAGAATGTTAATAAATAAACCTGCACTTAAGAAAAAGGACACATACAAGGATTTCATCTAATCCACTAAAGCGGGGAAAACTTCCCCAATCAAGAAAACTCAACTGAATCGGATCTACTTAATATTAAGTACGAATGATTGATTGGCATTCCAAATTCTTCCCTTAACCGAAACTTTCCATAAGTTATTTTCCATGCCTTGAACAGAAGAGATCGAACAATTTTCACTGGAGCCTGCTTCGAGTGCATTCTTGGAATAAAAAATAAATCACCCGTCTGAGCACCTACCCCTGACAGCATGATTTTCAAAGACTGATCGGTCGTGTAAATTTGTTCGATCTCCGTGTCACCCATAGACAAATGAAGATTGGAACCGACAAGTTTAGTAGAGTCTCCATCCAAAGGAGTAAATCGCAGAAGTAAAGATCCATTCTTAGGAATATTCTTCCCTTCATAAGAGTCAGTCGCATAGCCGACCAATTTATTCTCCCAAAAATTATAGACCAAGCAACGGGTATCGGCAGACAAGCCCGCATCTCCGAAATTTAAGGTTATATCGGCTGATTTGTTTTTATCTGAATTATAAAGATTATAGACAGCAAAATCTCCCCACACCCGATCCGCTAAAAATCCAGCGGAGTATCGACAAAAAGAGGATGAGTGGGAGAAAAATGAATCGTAACATAACGAAGGGGCCTAGATACTACCCGGCTTCTACAGAAGCAAGGTATAATTAAACCAATGATTTCTCTATTAATTTTTTCGATGCCTTTACTCCAGGAATGGGCTCTAGTGCACTACCTTCCCATTCGATAGCGAGTATACCCTTATAATCTGATTTCTTAATCATGCCCATAAGCCGGGGATAATCAAAATCAGGCTGGTTTCCAGCTTTGTCAAAGCTGTGCATCTTACATGAAACAGTTACAGTATGGGGCAGCATCGCCTTAGTTCCTTCATAAACATTATCCTTAAGCTTACCAAAGTCGGGCATCAACTTTAATGCAGGATGGTTTAATTTGGTCGCCACTTGGGAGAGAAAGGCTCCTTTTTGGCTCAAGGCGGAAGCACCTGGTTCAATGGCAATGATGAGCTTCTTTTTACCTGCTTCATCTGCCAGTGGCTTTAGTGCTTCAACGCTTGCATCAATACCTTTGGCAGGATCCGAGCCCGGAGCTTTCAGAAAAATTCGAACTAAGGGTGCACCCAATTGAACCGCACGATTAAATGAAGCTTTTATTCTTTTGGCACTTGCTTCCCGTTTTTCTTTGGAAGCATCCAATGCACCAGACATCAAAAGAAATAAATCGGTTCCAGCCTGATCGGCTTTTTTTCGCATCGTTGCAAGATACTTAGAGTCATCTAGCTTATCCTTTGGCAGTCCGCCTTCCCAAAGATCAATTGCTTTAATTCCAAATTCATCAAAGGTAAATTTTGGGAAGTCAAGTGGGTCCAAAGATCCATTTCTGAGTAAAGCACGTATTGAGTATTGTGAAAGGCCGAGTGTAAACCTCTTGTTTGTATGATGTTTGGCATCCAGAGAAACGGAAAAGGCTGAACTTATTAATGCAGTTTTACTTGCACTTTCCAAAAAGGATCGACGGTTTAAAAATTTATTCATTAAGACATTTATCTAAGATTTAATCTTCATCACAATAATAAATACTGGGTATTTTTGAAAATTCTTATTTATTTCTTTGCCAAAACCTTTGGATTTAAGAACCTGATCTTCTCCACTATGATTATCCTTTCCAACATTAGCAAAGCATACGGTCCGAAAACTCTGTTTTCTGATGTTTCTCTCAGACTCCTCAGAGGAGAAAAACTTGGCTTAGTTGGTCCAAACGGTGCAGGGAAAACAACTCTCTTTTCAATTATCCTCGGAGAATTAGAAGAAGACAGTGGCAAAGTGGAACTGGAAAGAGGAAAAACAATTGGTTTCCTCCCGCAGGAAAGTGCTCCCACTGGGGAAGAAACAGTAATTGAATTAGCCACTGCTATATCAACCGAACTTTCAGAAATTCAAAAAAAAATACGACTTCACCCGGATTCGGAAAATCCTACAAGAATTCAGGCACTGGAAGAATTTGCAGAACACAATGGTTTTGAACTTGAGGCTAAGGCAAAGAAAATTTTATCCGGTCTTGCTTTCCAGCAGAATGATTTTCAAAAGTCAGCAAAGACCCTAAGTGGTGGATGGATTATGCGAGCACATTTGGCCAGGCTATTAGTTATGGAACCAGATCTTTTAATGCTGGACGAACCGACCAATCACCTGGATCTGGAGACTTTGTGCTGGTTCCAGAATCAACTGCAAAAATATCCGGGGGCAATTCTTACAATTTCTCACGATCGTGCTTTCCTAAACGGAATCTGTCACGGTATCATTGAAATTGCTCATGGACGACTTCAACGCTACCAGGGAAACTACGAAAGTTACCTAGTTCAAAAGTCCGAAAGAGAAGCACAATATCTTGCTGCATATAAGAACCAGCAGCGTGAAATCGCTCATCATGAAGACTTCATACGACGATTCCGTGCAAAGGCTTCAAAAGCATCGCAGGCACAAGCAAGAATCAAACTTCTCGAGAAAATCGAAAGACTACCTGCCCCGGAGAGCGAAGCAGAAACCTTATCATTTAAATTCCCTCAACCCGAAAGGAGTGGCCAACGGGTGGCTACAATTACTCAGGTAAAACAGGCCTATGGGGATCATTTGGTTTATAAAAACCTTAATTTTGAAATTGAAAAAAATGAGCGGATTGTCCTTGTCGGTCCAAATGGTGCAGGTAAATCAACTCTCCTAAAAATACTGGCAAATCTTGTACCTATCGAGTCAGGAATAAGAGAATTGGGTCATCAGGTGAGTGTGGGATATTTTTCTCAACAACGAGTGGATCAGTTAAATCTTGAAAACTCTGTAATTGATGAAGCCATGCAAAAGGTAAAATCAAAAGTTCACACACAGGATGTTCGGGGTATACTTGGAACATTTCTCTTTCGTGGTGATGATGTTTTTAAAAAAGTAAAAGTATTAAGTGGAGGGGAAAAAAGTCGATTAGCATTGGTCAAGTTGTTGTTATCTCCACCCAATCTAATGCTTCTTGACGAACCCACCACGCATTTAGATATGCCCAGCATTGACGCCGTTATTCAGGCACTCAAAGATTATACGGGTACTCTAATTTTTGTTAGCCATGATTTGCATTTCATTCGTGCACTAGCCAAAAGAACCGTGCGGATTGAAGCTGGTAAGATTACAAGTTTTGCTGGAGATTACGACTACTACCTCTGGAAATCAGGAGCTATATCTGAAAAAAAAGGACTTGTTGAAGGATTAAAGGATTCTAGACCAACCGATTTCACCAACGAATCACAAAAAACCAAGGTTTTGAGTGCCAAGGAAAAAAGAAGAGTCCGTGCAGAAGCTAACAAAAAAGCAGCCCGTGAGAAAAAACAACTTGAACAGATTGTCGATAAACTGGAAAAGGAAATTCTTAAACTTGAAGAAGAACAAGCTGACTTAAACATTCAACTTACAGATCCTGACTCTTATCAAGATCCAGAATTAGGAAAAGACCTTAACGAAAAAGCCTCTAGGATTGCCAGAAGATTGAAGGAAAAGAATTACGAGTGGGAAATTGAGACCGACAAATTAAGTGACTTACAAAACAAATAATTTATTTTTTCTTTTTCTGGGTCTTTCCTTTATTCCATAAAATATGAGTGCCTGATTTTCCTAGCACAACAATTTCTTTCCACCCGTCCTGATTCAAATCCGCAACAATTATGTGCAAGCCCGTACCAACCTGCCCGTTGCTTAAAACCTCTTTTTTAATGGAAACCTTTCCATCTTACTTAAGATTCGGAACATAGCGAACAATAACAATTTCATCTTCCGCACCTCGATCTTTGCCGCTGTGTACATAATATCGTTTACCACTTATGATCTCAGGTTTTCCATCATTATCCAAGTCTTCCCAAGCTAACGCGTGCATCTGACTTATCTTCTTATCGATCATGTGGTGTTTCCAAACAGTTGTACCATCTGTCCGTGGTTTTAATTGCTCATGCCAATAGAGACCATAATTATGACCATCTCCCCAAACTAAATCATTCCGCCCGTCCTGATTTAAATCGACCACCAAGATCGGACAGCTTGAATGAGGAAGTGTAAAGTCCTTCCTCCACTTCCATGGTTGTCCAAATGCATTCTTTGCCGGACGCTCGTACCATCCCTGCATAAAAACAATATCCTCATGCCCATCCCCATTCAAATCTCCAAATCCCTGACCATGAGCATTTCCGGATTCTGAGACCACATGTCTGTCATCCCTTCCGATCCTTTCTTTCCCTTAAATTTCCAGATCAACATAGGATTTTTATTGTTCTA
>NZKY01000079.1 GCA_002694035.1 Opitutia bacterium | reverse complement strand
TGAATTAAATACTTAACGTTCGAGAAATAAAAATCAATATCTTGACAATTTATTTGTTCTCAGGAAATTCATCTTTGAGTTCTTTTAAAATTGCGTTTAAAGCAGCAACCTTAGGATAACCACAATATTGCGTACCTGTAATAATAATTTGTTCAAGCTCTTTAAGTTTCAATTCTTTATTCATTAGCGCTGCACGAGCCTGAATAGAGAATAAATCATTTGAGCCAACAGACATAATTACGCCTAATATAACTAATCTACGATCACGAATGGAGAGACTTTCCTCATCAGCCCATAGAGTGCCGAAAAGGGTTTCCAACATATAATCAAAAAAAGCGAATTCCCCTCTCTCAGGCATTTCTGGAAGAGTATTCGCATAAACTTTTTTATAATATTCACGCCCTAAATCATGCTTTTCCTGACTCATCTCATTTCCCCCCTTATCGTCCGATAGCTATCGTTTTTGTTTCAAGATATTCTTCAAATCCCTCTTGACCCATTTCTCTGCCTATGCCGCTTTGTTTATAACCACCGAAAGGCGAGTCTGCTGCATAAAAGTTACCACCATTGACATTTACTGTTCCAGCACGAATTTGACGGGCCACCTTTATCGCACGCCCCTCATCACCAGACCATACGCCGCCTGACAAGCCAAATATTGAATCATTGGCAATATGGATTGCGTCACTTTCGGTGTCATAAGCAATGACACATAAAACCGGCCCAAAAATTTCCTCCTGAGCAATGGTCATATCATTTGTCACGTCAACGAAAACTGTGGGTTCAACATAAAAACCCTTATCTAAATGACTGGGTGTGCCACCACCTAGAAGCAAACGCGCCCCTTCAGCTTTGCCTTTTTCAATATAGTCTAAAACTTTTTTTCTTTGCGCCGAACTGATCAAAGGACCCATAATGTGGGTGTCTGTGTTGTCGCCGCCATAGTCTATCATCTTGAAGTAATTCATCAGTATTTCTTCCACCTCATTTTGGCGGTTGCGCGGAATGAGAAGCCGTGTCTGAATTGCACATCCTTGCCCGGCATGGAAACAAACAGCGAGAGCTGATAATAATGCCTGGCTGAAATCCGCATCATCAAGAATAATATTTGCGGATTTACCACCGAGTTCGAGAAAAACTTTTTTCACGGTGGCGGCGGCATCAGACATGATTGCCCGTCCGGTGCTCGTTGAACCTGTGAAGGAAATCATATCCACCCGCGGGTCATTAACAAGTTGTACCCCAATTGTTTGCGGATCGGAAGAGGGGACAATATTGATGATACCTGCCGGTATATCTGTATGATGTGCTGCGTTACCAATCAAAGTCGCCGCCCATGGTGTTTCAGGAGCAGGTTTCAAGATAACGGAACACCCTGCTGACAAAGCAGGGATAATTTTTGCTAGATTAATTTGTAATGGAACATTCCAGGGTGTAATGCAGCCTACAACACCAATGGCTTCTTTTTCAATAAAACGCTCGGAGTCAACTCCCCCGAAACTTGCCAAACCCCGATTTATGCTCCATTTATAATTTTTGATCAGCGCCAAGCTTGTATCTATAAAACCAATTGGTACATCACATTGAGGGCCTTGTTGCCCGCAAATTCCAGCAGGTGATCCTGTTTCTGCTTGGACTTGGCTACGGATATTTTCAATATCATTAACCAGAACGTCGCGAAGCTGTGTCAGACAATGAAGGCGAAACGCATGATTGACAGCCCAGTCAGTTTTATCAAAAGCTTGTCGTGCTGCAGTTATTGCCATATCCATATCTTCGGTTGAGCAGTCCGTGGTTTGACCAATAACATTCTCTGAAACGGGTGATATATTATCAAACATTTTACCGGATTTTGCGTTTATTAACTTACCGTCTATAAACGCTCNGCTCTCAGGTGTCATTTGAAGANNCATTNTTATAATTTGTANTTTTTAAAAAAACGCCTTTTATAAGTTCTTGGNTNAGGCGTGTTAAGGGCAGTTCAATTCCGNCGGCGTGCGCACTATCTATGGCACATTTTAAATCTTTTTCACCAAGTCCAGCATTTCCTGCCATAAATTCTTTAACCAATTCAGCTCCGCCTGATGCGAATAAATCATCGCGTGCGGAAATAAATATTTGGGTATTATGATTAATCACACCGTTAATTTTGCTTATTTCAAAAAGTAATTTGGGATCTACCGCGTGGGCTTCGGCAAGTGCAAATGCTTCCGAGACTGCAACAAGTTGGGCGTATGTCATGAGATTATTGGCAAGCTTTAAGGTCGTGCCGCTACCGAGCTCACCCGTATGAATGACTAACTCAGCTGAGGTTTCAAATACAGGCATTGCTCTTTCAAAGTCTTTTTTGGAACATCCAACCATATAGACAAGATTACCTGCGGCCGCACCATGTACACCGCCTGAAATTGGCGCATCGACAAGAGACATGCCAGCCGCTATAACATCAGCCTCCCATTGCGCCAGACTTGCATGAGAAATTGTAGAGCTAATGGCGATTAGGGTTCCCTTATTAGCATTCTCCAATATGCCTTCAGTGCCATACAAAATATTATTAATGTCTGTGTCATCGCGCACACAAAGACCAATATGCTCACAAGTCGAGGCAAGCTCTCCAATCGTCCTACAGGCGGAAGCGCCCTCATCTGTTAGGGTTTTGACAGCATCTTCGTTCAAATCGTAAACATAGAGATTAAATTCATCATTTATGATGTGCTTTGCCGTTGGCCCTCCTATATTGCCGAGGCCGATATAACCTATGTTTTTCTTCAGCGTCATTTCCTGCTCCCCTTTAATCTTTTGACACCCTATCCGGTCAAGCTGTCAATAATGCTCTTTATGCCATTCAATAGTATCTTTGAAGGAACTAAGTGCAGGCCGGAGTGTTACTGGAATTTCTTGAGCCTGCCGCATTGATTGACACGTCATCCACATTGTCATTAAATCCATTGCTTCTCTTGAAATTCTAGTATTCAGCGGAATGATTTTTTTAATTAAATCGGTCGCCGAGCCGATAAATCTCATTAAGGCCGGGGATAATTTTTGCGCTTTGATTGTCGCCCCAGAGGCTTGTTCAATCATACTGTGAATTTCTTGCCAGCTATGCAGTTTACCAGCAAAAATATATCGCGCTGCCTCTGGTTCACTATGCGGGTTTTCTATCATATGGAGATGCGCATCAGCCAAGTCGCGGGCGTCTATATACTGCAGGCCTGATGTTGTTATGGGAACCATTTCTTTAAAACCTATCAAGGCAAAATTAGAGGCGCTTAGTGAAGGGTCATCAGGGCCAATAACACCAACTGGATAGGAAATTTGAAGAGGGGCGCCGAGCTTTTGCTTTTCGCGCGCCCATTTTTCACAGAGTAATTTTGATTTGGTATAGGGGTCTTTTGAGGTTCTGAGTGGGGTGTTTTCATCTATAAAACCGCGCTTGTCATGGTCAAAAACCGTTGTGCTGGAAACCCAGACGATATTTTTTATACCTGCATTGATGGCACTTCCTATAACAGACTCCATACTCTCTAAATTTGATTTAACCGTTGAGTCGATTTGTCTAATGTCCAGATTAACGTTAGCTGCCGCATGAAAAACAGCATCACATCCGCTCAAAGCCAGACGGATTTTATCCGTTTCATTCATATTTCCAATAACAATATCGTCAAGCGTATGGCCATGAGATTTAAAATATATCTGCGCTTTTTCACGGCTCCTGACAAGTAATCTGACTTGGTGTCCTTTGGATAGAAGCGCTAAAACCAAATGGGCACCCACTAATCCCGTCGCACCTGTAACAAAGACTCTCATGTCTACTCCTTAGAATTCTCAAATAACCATAAGAAAATAATTGATTAAGATGTATCTTTTTTTGAGTGTTAATAAAAAGTTTCTACTGGAAATTATATAAGAAATTAGCATATGGTGATAACGTCTGTGTTAACTTTATTAGTCTCTACTTGAGTTCTTGGCCCTCAATTCATTTAAATACCAAAAGGTAAGTAAATTTATGGAATGGTTTCACACTTTAAAAGTACTTGATTTGGACAGCTATAACACCTTTCTCATCTATTGGTTT
>NZKY01000078.1 GCA_002694035.1 Opitutia bacterium | reverse complement strand
TCATCAGGTAAACGNATNAACAATGCCGGAGATGACGCGGGGGGNTTAGCTGTTGCCTACAAACTTAATTCTAAAGCAAATCGGACAACCGCAATCTTACAAAATACGCAAAATGGACTTTCTTTTTTGCAGGTACAAGATTCTGGTCTCCAGACTGCTGGCAAAATAGTTGATCGNATGGCCGAACTTCGTGTTATGGCTCAAGACATTACAAAGAACTCCTCAGATATTGAAAATTACTCTAAGGAGTTTGTCGAACTCCAGGGGCAATTAAACCAACTTTCAAAGGAAACTTTCAATGGCATTAGCTTGTTTGCTTTTAGTCATGGAACTGCCGGATCCTCGGCTACTTATTCAGGAGGGGGTGCAAATTCAACTTATAACACTTCTGGTGGCGTTTCAATTAGCTATGATAGTTATTATAGAACTTTGATCACTCATGACTCTGGAGTAAGTACATCTGGGAGCGTTCAATTAAATGTCACAAATTTGCAATTCACATTATCGCTTGGCACGACAGGTGATCTAGGAACTGGGACTACAATTACAGATATTACAACTGTAAATGTGTCACAATTCACCGAAGTTATTGAAAGAATTGCCAACGCAAGAGCAGAGAATGGAGCCGAACAGAATCGAGTTCTTCAAACTATTGATCTTCTGCAAACTAACCTGACTAATATTGAAGCTGCACATGGTCGAATAATGGACACAGATGTGGCTTTGGAATCCACTAGGTTTGCTAGGCATAATATTCTTGTTCAGGCAAGTGCTGCAATGACAGCACAAGCCAATCAATTAACCAATGTGGCTCTACAGTTAATTGGATAAGTAAACTTCACAAACCCTAAAAAACAAGTATGCAACTGACAAATCACGGATTCTTGAAATCTAGATTTCATTATCTAGATGCTCGAAGTGATTTATCGCGGGCAAGAAAGAACATTTCATCTTCAACTAAGCTTAATAGTTCTGGANAGGATACGGCAATGATCTCTCAAGCAAGCAAATTGAAGTCAAGTCTGCTCAATGATAAAGCCTATCATAAAAATCTTCTTTCCACACTTTCTTACCTTAAAGTTCAACAGGAAGGATATGTAAAAGTGTCCAACATATATCAAAGGATGGAAGAACTTTCAAGGAGTTCTATTCTTTACTCAAAATCACCTAGCGATTCTAAAAATAAAGAATTTAACGAGCTTAAAAAAGAACTTGAGAAGATAAAAAATTCAAAGTTCAACGGAATTTCACTTTTTGATCCTGTATCAACATGTGGGAACATAAAAGAACTTAATGTACAAGATTCAGCTTTAAATTACCCAAGGAGAGAAAGTGGTGTAAGTCACACTATTCGAGGAATTACTGAGGATGTAAATGCTTACGGAGGAACCCTTTCTTTTAANGTCAATTCGGGAACAACTGGTGAGATATATAGGGTTTTTATGGGNAATAAGGAAATATTCTCCACTGGCCTATCTTTTAATGGTGATCCAACTCAAAACATCATTAATCGAACNTCAAATCTGTCAGATCCANACAGGGATGATCCCGCNAANCCCCTACTTCTTAATTCATTAACTAACTCTGATACNTGGCGCACTTCGGGTACTGCGAACAATGGTGNCNCGGATAANATTACCATCGATTTTGGTCCTGGAGTCAAAACAACCTANAGGGTTGAACTTGGCACTTCAAATCAGGCAGAAAGTTTTAATAATGGTGCAAGCAGGCAAGAGAACCTTCTTTCAGATGGTGGTATCATTCGCTTATCTGATCTAGATGAAAATTCATCGTCCACATTGCTAACTGTGCATGTTGAAACTGGATCAATTGGAGTGGTTTCCAATGTAGAGTTTACTCCAAAATTTTTCGACACAGAGGTACNAGTTGATGATTCAGGTAATAAACTTTCTCTAAAAGCTGTGGGGATTGAAACATTTGAAGAATTCTCTATTGCTTCACAAACCGAAGCAAAACTGACTTCAGAAAAGCTTATTGGTAGTGATCAAATTATGGGTGAACTTAATTGCATAGGGCAAAACTGGCTTCCCAAAATTGCTGCATCAATAAACCGAATAGAGTCTGAGTTAAGCGAATCTGGCTTGAAAAATGTAAGTAAAAGTTTGGCCCTTAGCAGAATCATTGATCCGGATATGGCAAAGGATACCACTGACCACGCTAAAAGTCTGCTCAGGCATGCATCATCATCTTATGTAATGAGCAATTCTATAAATCATAATGAAATATTAAAACCATTGGTTACGAATCATTTTAAGGGCAAGTCTCTAAATAAAAATGCCCTTTTATAAGAATACTATGCGAAAATTTAATNCTAANAGATNTNTAAGAAAACACATCGNTACTTTCTTTGNAGAGAGNTTTTCAGAATGTGCNCAAGCNAACTTTCTTACTAAAGCAAAAACTTTTGTTACTACTATTAAATATGCACCGTGGCTAATCCTTGGCCGGATGCCAACGGTAAAAACGGATGCAGTCGCTTATTTGCCCGCTGGGGGATTTGGCGAAAAATTCTGGGGGGAATGTTCAATTAAAGCACCCCCAGAATCTGCGTTCCGTAAAAAACTTTTCATTTTAACCTAACAACAATAACAATTCAAACGGAGGACAAGTCAAGGCACCTTAGGAGTTAATTTATAAAATAATAATTTCTCTTTGTTATATAATTAATCCACACCATTTAGTGTGCCACTTTAAATTACACACATATTTTCTTACCGACAACAGGAGGTTGTCGCTATGCGATCAAGGATGATCTAAGCATATCTGCTAGTTCAAACATTCATCAAGCAGCATGCAGTTACTTCACGCAACTGCTTCAGTAAACTTATTGATCTAGTGTTTAGGTTCAACTTTTGCAAAAGCGCTAACCCGACTTTTCATAAGATTTTCCACTCATGCATATGAACAAATTATCTATATATTTGTATATATTAATTTTGTATATTCTGCGTAATTATACGCATTTATTCAAAATATATTCATACGTATGGGATTACTTTAACTATACGGGATCTTTCACCCAAATTACCTATGAAAGACCAGGCGACAGGAGGTTACCTGGAGAATATATACATCAAGGAGGATGTCAAAATGCCACTAAGTATAAACACAAATGCAGCCGCTTCATCAGCGAGCTATTTCTTATCAAAAAATAACGCTGCTCTACAAAAGAGCCTTACCCGCCTATCAAGTGGTAGTCGGATCACTCAACCTGCTGATGATGCTGGNGGATTAGCCGTATCAATGAAATTAAGCGGTACCATAAATCGCCTAAGCGGGGTNGAAAAGAATATTGATAATNCAATTTCTTTCCTGCAAGTCCAGGACGGAGTTCTTGAATCAGCNGGTAAAATTCTCGACCGAATGGCTGAGTTAAAAGCACTTAGTCAGGATGTCCTGAAAAACTCATCAGATATAGCAAATTATAACGCGGAATTTCAGAACCTTCAGGTTCAACTTTTCCAAATGAGCGATACTAAATTTAATGGTATTAGCCTATTTGGATCAGGGGCAAGTGCTAAATTTGGAGGAACATCAGCAGAGGATGTTACAGTTAGTATCTTTACTAGTGCAACTGGTGAAAGCGGTTCAAAAGTAAGCATTAACAAAGCAATGTTACTCTCCGCCCTGACAGTTAACTCCGGTTCCCTTGAATCTGCATCACATTCGGTTGCCACAAATGCAGGCACTGCTGGTTCTACTGCAAATTTCACTTTTGCCGCATCCACAAGTAGCGGAACGATGACACTTGATAAAGTTTCAGTTGCCGTATTTACCCAAGCATTGGAAAACATCGCGACGCTCCGTGCTGAAAATGGAGGATCTGTCTCAAGACTTCAGTTTGCAAAAGAATCTGCAGGTTTACAAAGAACTAATCTCGAAGCTGCAAATGGAAGAATCATGGATGTGGATATTGCATCTGAAAGTACACGCTTGGCCAAGTATAACATACTAGTTCAGGCATCTGCATCCATGCTTTCGCAAGCAAACTCTACTTCGAATGTAGCACTTATGCTACTTAACTAAACTCGGGTGTTACTGCCTAAAACAAACTTCAGTAACCCGAGCGACAGGAGGTTGCTCGGTAAAACTTAAAATCAAGGAGGATTAAAAAAATGCCATTAAATATAAATACAAACTCAGCTGCTGCCTCAGCAAGCTACTTCTTATCAAAAAATAACGCTGCTCTTCAAAAGAGCCTTAACCGCCTTTCAAGCGGTAGCCGGATCACTCAACCTGCAGACGATGCAGGCGGATTAGCAGTTTCCATGAAATTAAGTGGGACAATTAACCGTCTGAATGGGGTAGAAAAGAATATTGATAATGCAATTTCTTTCCTACAAGTCCAAGACGGTGTCCTCGAATCAGCCGGAAAAATCTTGGACAGAATGGCTGAGTTAAAAGCTCTTAGTCAGGATGTCTTAAAGAATTCATCTGATATCGCTAACTATAATGCAGAATTTAAAAACTTGCAGGTGCAACTCTATCAAATGAGTGAAACAACTTTCAATGGCGTAAGTTTGTTTGCAACAACCTATGAAAACGCTGCTGGAGCAACTGTTAAAGTAAGCTTTAATACTACATCAGCCGTAAATACTGTAAGTATTTTCACAAGTGCGACTGGTGAGAGCGGTTCAGTTGTTAGCATCAATAAAGCTGCTCTTCTTTCAGCTCTTACACTTGACGCAACATCAGGAAACCTAAGTAGATCCCAAGCATTTCAGGATGCTGCTACAAGTGCCACTGACGAGATACGTTCATTTGGTTCTCAAACCACATCAGGTGCTTTTGAATTGGGTGATGTTTCTGTTGCAGTATTCACCCAAGCACTGCAGAACATTGCCACACTTCGTGCTGAAAATGGCGGTTCTGTTTCTAGGCTTCAGTTTTCGAAGGAAAGTGCTGCTTCTCAACGCACAAATTTGGAGGCTGCTAACGGTAGAATCATGGATGTGGATATTGCATCTGAAAGTACACGTTTGGCCAAGTTTAACATACTAGTTCAGGCATCTGCCTCGATGTTATCTCAGGCTAATGCCACTCCAAATGTTGCATTAATGCTACTCAACTAACTTTAACCAGGGTGTTGCTGCTCACAAAACTTATCAGCAACTCAGGCGACAGGAGGTTGCTTGAAAATAAATGAAATCAAGGAGGATTAAAAAATGCCATTAAATATAAATACAAATTCAGCCGCTGCCTCAGCGAGCTACTATCTATCAAAAAACAACGCTGCTCTACAAAAGAGCCTCACCCGCCTATCAAGTGGTAGCCGGATCACTCAGCCAGCAGATGATGCTGGTGGATTGGCCGTCTCCATGAAATTAAGCGGCACAATTAACCGTCTAACTGGAGTGGAAAAAAATATCGATAATGCAATTTCCTTTCT
>NZKY01000077.1 GCA_002694035.1 Opitutia bacterium | reverse complement strand
ATGGCAACTCAGCAAAGACCATTTTGGAGACAGAACCCTACAGGATTATCCGCGAGGTCAAAGGGATTGGATTTAAAACCGCTGATAAGATCGCATTAAACCTTGGTTTGGCCAGTAACGGACCTGCCCGCATTGATGCGGGAATTCTCCACACTCTTCAGGAATCTGAGGATGAGGGGCATACCCATGCCGAGAGAAGGGAACTCGCCCTCAAAGCCGCAGATCTTCTGGAAGCCGACACCAAAGATGTGGAAAATCGCATAGATGCACTTATGCTTGAGGAGGAACTTGTCACATCCAAGCCTGACTGGCTTCAAAACCCTATCTGTGCGAGAGCTGAAGAAACGATTGTGCGCTGCCTTCACAACCAGTCAAAAGCTGACTCCTCCCTTCCACCCATTCAGGTGGAGAAAGCAATTGAATGGGCACAGGAAAAAGCCGGGTTTGCTTTTGCAGATCAGCAGTCAGAAGCAGTGAGGCAGGCTTTGCAATCAAAGATATCCATTCTGACTGGAGGGCCGGGGACAGGTAAAACCACTATCCTTCGGGCACTGGTCTCAATTCTGCGTGCTAAAAAGACAAAAATCCTGCTGGCTGCCCCTACGGGACGAGCAGCAAGAAGAATGGCGGAGAGCTGCTCTCACTTTGCCCAGACTGTTCACCGTTTGCTCAAATTTGATCCAAGCCAGGGTGGTTTTACTCAAAATGAACAGAATCCATTGATTTGTGATTTTGTGATTATGGATGAGGCTAGTATGCTCGATCTTCGTCTTGCGGCAGCTTTAATCCGCAGCTTGCCACCCAAAGCACATCTCCTACTTGTTGGGGATGCCGATCAGTTACCCTCGGTTGGATCAGGTAATGTACTTAAGGACCTCATTCAGTGTGAGCTTTTTCAGGTAACCAGACTGGCAGTGACATTCAGGCAGGCGGAAAACAGTGGAATTGTGGGCCTGGCACACGGAATACTGGCTGGCAAGGGAAGCCCTCCCCCTCCCGTGGATTCACTCAGTGAGATCAATCCTCAACATGATGTTCATTTTGTCAGAGCATTAACACCGGAGGACTGCGTCTCCGCAGTGACTCGTTTAAGCAAGGATATCATTCCCAGAAAATTCTCTATTGATCCCAAGAATGATCTACAAATTCTTGCCCCATTACACCGGGGAATCGGAGGGATCGGTAATCTAAATGATCAGTTACGGGATTCACTCAACCCAAACGGTGCCACCCAGGTCATGGGGTCGCTTTTGTTTCGGGAGGGAGATAAGGTAATCCAGACGCGGAATAATTATGACAAGGATGTGTTTAACGGAGATATGGGTATTATTGAATCGGTTGATACCCTGAACGGTAAGGTTGATATTGATTTCGAAGGAAAAAAGGTCAGCTACCAAAGAATGGAGATCACTGATCTGCAACCGGCTTACGCAATATCCGTACATAAAAGCCAGGGAAGTGAATATCCCGTAGTTATTTTTCCCCTGCTCAAACAGCATTTCATGATGCTACAAAGAAACTTGGTATACACCGGCCTGACCCGTGCCAAAAAGAAAGTTATTTTCGTGGGGGATCCTGCGGCCTATGCGATGGCAATAAGAAATGATAAGACACTGGTTCGCCAGACAGATTTAATTCGGAAATTAAAGAGCCGTTAATCAATCAGTAAAAAGAAACTCGAACAAAAAATATAATACGAGGGGAGTACCTTAATCAACTTATCCTCACGTTTCTTCATATGCATAAGAACAGCTCCGGCCATGACGACGCAAAGGGCCGCAGCTACTGGCTTTAACAGAAATGGATAGAAAAAGCCAAAAATCAGAAGCGTGGAAAGGATCAATTTAAAGGTACCGATCGTATACATAAACCAAAAGGGCAATCCGTAGACGGTGAATTCTTCCTTCATGTTTTTTGCCTTACCGGGTCTAAATTTACTTTCTCTATTAAAACCAATCGTCCATGCATAAAAAATACCCAGTATAATTGAGACCTGAAAGATTGGTCCCACCAATGCATCCATTGCATCTGGTCTGAACCCGTCAGTATTAAACACGATTAGTTATCAAGGCTACACCGCCCACAACTGCTCGGCATTCCTGAGCAGGGAGGAATTTCCACAGAAGAACCTTCGGAAGTTGAAGCAGCGAACACGGAAAGCTTTTTTTCAAGTTTAACTGATCCGCAAGATGGACAGTTTGTGTGACCTTTCCACTCACTGGAACGAACCAGAATTTCCGAATCCTTATTACAATCCTCGCAATTGAATTCGTAGATGGGCATGAGGTATTAGATCAATAGTTTCCGACCAAGAAGATGAACCATTTGATCATGTAGTAAAAGGAGATCAGGATACCTCCACCAAACAATCCCACGAAAGCAATACCGACAATTTTTTTGACACCTGCTTCCTCAAGGAACTTAGGTTGTTTCTCCATCGCACCAACCATGACGATCAAATAAACNACGATCGCAAAAATCGGCATTGTTACCATAAACCAATCAAATTCTGATGTCATAGTATTTCTTTATGTCATAGAATTTCTTTAAGTCAAGATGTGGAGTCACAATAAAGCTATTNNGTAAATGTNATTTAAATCTGCTTTTTCCAGTTGTCTTTACTTTTCCAAATTGGATTGTAATCAATTATGCCCNTTTTCCCCTTTTCTGTCCTATCCTATCTCTTTTTACTCATCCCAATATTCACAGTGATGCCAGAATCTTTTTCTGAACATAAAAACGAAACCATCCGCCATGTNGTTTGTTTNAAATTTAAAGAAAGTGCGAAAAAAACTGAAATCGAAAGGGTAGAAAAAGAATTTTCAGCATTAAAAGACAAAATCCCTGGTATCCTTTCTCTCGAATGGGGAAAGAATAATAGCCCTGAAAATTTAAACAAGGATTTCACTCATTGTTTTATCGTTTCTTTCAAAGATGAGGAGGCCAGAAAAGTATATCTCCCACACCCGGAACATATGGCCTTTGTATCAATATTGAAACCAATCCTTGAAGATGTGTTCGTGATCGATTTCAACCCCTAATTTTTTTCCATGATAAAAATAAAAGTACTCTGTTTTTTATTTAGTAATGCCATCTTTGCCTGCTTTCTAGCAGGTGAGACCAAAACGCCTGCAATTTTTGGCAACAACATGGTTTTACAGCAAAACCACCAGAACCCCGTCTGGGGCTGGGATAATCCAGGGCAATCNGTTGAGGTTCTGATCTCAGGCCAATCCCACAAAGGCAAATCTGACAAGGATGGGTACTGGAAGATTAAACTCAATCCAATGAATGCCTCCTTTTCTCCCGCAACCATGACTATCAAAGGCAGTTCGGTATTAAAATACACGAATATCTTAGTCGGTGAAGTCTGGGTATGCTCAGGCCAATCCAACATGGGATGGAGTGTGGGCCAATCCGATGACAAAGACTTAGAGGCAATGAGTGCAAAACACCCGAACCTTCGGCTTATAAGTGTACCGCAAGTTGGAACTCAGGANGCACAGAATNATTTTAANGGGCAATGGGAAGCAACTACCCCTGAAACGGCCATCAATTTCTCCGCAGTCGGCTATTTTTTCGGAAGAAGACTGCATCAGATTTTGGATGTGCCTGTAGGACTAATCGATAATGCTTGGGGTGGTTCGGCCTGTGAGGCATGGATTCCCCGCGACAGGCTCAATAAANTAGCGGTAGCCAAGCCCTACATGGATGAGTGGAAAAAGACGGAAGAAACCTTCGATTTTTCAAAACTTCAGAAGGCATATAATGAAAAATTAAAAGTTTGGCAGGAAAAGGCCGTTGCCGCCCGAAAAGCCGGAAAACCAGCACCTGGTGCACGTCCAAGATCTCCCCGTAATCTAATGACCGGACAGCATCGCCCAGCCAATTTGTACAATGGAGTCCTCAATCCAATCATCGGTTATGGTATAAAAGGTGCCATTTGGTATCAGGGGGAAAGTAATGCCAACCGGGCTCATGCTTATCGAGAAGTCTTCCCTCTTATGATTCAATCCTGGCGAGATCTTTGGAAGCAGGGTGATTTTTCTTTCTACTGGGTACAATTGGCAGATTTTCAAAACGAACAGGATGAACCAGTTAGTGAAAACTGGCCAGAGCTTAGAGAGGCACAAACTTTAANCCTGGATAAGCTCAAAAATGTCGGAGAAGCAGTAATTATCGATATAGGCGAAGGNAGNGANATTCATCCGCGTAACAAACAGACNGTNGCCAATCGCCTACTACGAAATGCNTTGGNAAAGGATTATGGATNCGATCTTCCNCACCANAGCCCNNNNTACAAAGANATGNAANTNNAAGGNANTAAAGTGACTGTCACTTTTNATCATGTAGGANCNGGNCTTTANTGTTTTGATACNAGGGANCCANTCGGATTTGCAATCTGNGGAAAAGANCANNAGTTCGTATGGGCTGANGCNAAATTGATNGNAAAAGACANAGTNGAAGTTTGGTCNGATNANATNAAAGANCCTGTCGCCGTCCGNTATGCNTGGATGAATAATCCGGTNTGCAACCTNTTCCGCAAGGACGGCTCNGTAACTNTNCCTGTTACTCCNTTCAGNACNGATGACTTCCCTNTGATCACAAAGGGAAATTAANANCNTNTATCTTTNCNNAAAAGTGAAGNNTCTANTCCTGTNTTTGGNTNTANTGATNCCTCTTGGATTGTGNNGNAAACCTCAACTGANAGAGATTATTGATNCATCCCAAGGATTAAATAATCCATTCGGGGTCACNTTTGACAANCAAGGCAATACCTNNATAGCAGAGTACGAAGGTGGGAGAATNTTTAAATTAGATAAANGTGGNAANCTNGTTCAANTTTCCGGAGATGGNAAAAAAGGCTTTGCAGGAGATGGCAAGCAAGTAAGCCAAGGGGTTTATAATGGTATGCACAACCTTGCATGGTCATCAGACCAGATTCTTTATGTGTCTGATACACACAACCATTTAGTTCGCAAAATTGACCTTAAAACGAACCGGATCTCCACACTAGCGGGAACCCCCAACAGTAAGGGCTTTTCAGGTGACAGAGGCCTTGCTACTGAAGCAAAGCTTAACACCCCTATATCAATAAGCCTGACACCCGATGAGAAAACCATGCTTATTTCAGATATCAGTAATAGTAGAATTCGTGCTGTTGATATGGATTCTGGAATCATTCGTACAGTCGCAGGAAACGGAAAGAGGGGGAAACCCACAGACAATAAGCCTGCCATTGAACAGCCACTTATTGGCCCGAGGGCAGCAATTATGGATAATTCCGGCAATCTCTTCATTCTTGAACGCAATGGCAATGCACTGAGAGTTGTTCGTCCAAATGGTAAAATCTACACCTTGGCAGGGACTGGAAAAAAGGGCAATCAGGACGGCCCGGCTTTAAAATCAACTTTTAACGGACCAAAGCATCTTTGCTTTGATAAAGATAAAAACATAATCATTGCAGATGACAAAAATCAATTAATACGACTCTACAATCCGAATACAAAATCAGTTTCCACTATCCTTGGAGGAAAGGCAATGCCCAGAACTGTTCTTAATCGACCACATGGCGTTGCACTTGCTCCTGATGGAAGCATCTGGGTCAGTGATAGTGGAAATAACCGAATTCTAATCCTGAGAAATCATTAATCATGAATACGATAACCAAAATCCTAATTTCCCTTACAATATCGACATTGCATGTCCACGCGACCGACTTACCCAATATCTTGTGGCTAACGAGTGAAGATAATGGGCCACACCTTGGTTGCTATGGTGACAAATATGCTGACACGCCCAATCTCGATGGTCTTGCTGCCAAGGGGATGATCTATACCAGAGCCATTTCCAACGCACCGGTCTGTGCACCTGCCCGGACAACAATCATTTCAGGTATGTATCCAACCTCTACAGGGGCAGAGCATATGAGAAGTATGACCCAGTTACCAAAGGGATTTAAGATGTATCCAGTCTATCTTCGTGAACTTGGGTACTACTGCACCAATAATTCCAAGGAAGATTATAATTTGGCAAA
>NZKY01000076.1 GCA_002694035.1 Opitutia bacterium | reverse complement strand
GATAATTATGAATAAAATCATCTCCTGGTACGCCTATGATATGTTCTTCAATTAAAGTATCACCATCAATATGAAAATTAATTTCGTTTGGTGAAAGAAGTTGTTCCAATTCTAAGCCGTAAAGTCTAGATGCGTCCGCTTTTTTGACATAAAAATAGTCATGATTATCGTTATACTGGTTTACAATTCTGATTCGAAACGGTTTTGTGTTTCCAAATGTACAATAATCAACTCGGTCGACATATAAATTGGGTAGAATATTTTTATCTCCACCTGAGCGAAGAAGGACATAAATTTCTTTTAAACCGTCGAAGATTTCTTTGCCGTAATGCTGATCATAAACCATTGTCTGCCAAAGAGTGTCTTCATTTTTTGCATTAATTAGGGGATAGGAATCAACGCTTTGTAAAAGGTTTTCGTAGTGAACCGGTAATTGAGCGGCTCTTTTGTATTCGGTTAAATATTCACGAAATGAATCACTTACCGGATAAAATAATTTCTTTTGCTGGACGCTTCCTTTTTTCATTTTTTGATAAGAGAGTATTTTTAAGTGAAAATTCAGTGATAAACTAAAAACTGGTATTAAATCTCTTGTAAAATGGAACTTGGTTTTTCCTTGAGAGTTCGCTTTGTTGCCCATTCTGCGGTAATTATACAGAGCAAGACAACGATGGAGACAATACCTAATGGAAGTAGGATTTGAAATGACCAAACTTTATCAAATATAAACTCAGCGAGGATAAAACTAACCAGTGAGCTGAGCCCAACACCCAGTACAGAGGCGAGTAAACCAAGGAGACCAAATTCTAACCGGACTATATTATTTAAATCCTTAAAGGATGCCCCCAATATTTTCATCAGGTTAATATCCCACCTTTGATCATGAACCTTTTCCCTTGAGATTGAATACAAAATGACCAAACCGGCAAGGATGGAAAGAAATGCCATAACCTGCAGAGCCCAGGTCATTTGTTTTACAATCGATAGAATTTTCCTTCCTGTTCTTTCTACATCCAAAATGGAGACAGTTGGGAAAGATTGGGTTATCAAGTTTTGTATTTTTTCTTTTTTTTCTGCATCCAAGTCATTCAGAGTGGCAATAAAAGTTTTTGGGGCTTGATCCAGGACTCCAGGCTGCATTTGAACAAAAAAATTGGGTTGAAAACTTGTCCATCTCACTCTTCGAATATTAACCACCTTTGCTAAGATTGGGACTCCACCAACCTCGATTTCGAGCTCGTCATTAAGATCGATCTCTAGAGATTTTGCGTATTTTTGCTCGACTGAAATCTCCACAGGTTGTTTGGATGAGGGATTATATTCCAATGATACCATTCTTCCTTTAATTATTTCTTCGCTTTCCAAAAGATGGTCCCGATAGCTCAAATTAAAACCGCGGTTTCTAAATCGGTTATTTCTTCGTTCTTCGGGACTCATTTCTTTTTCTTTATCAGGGGGCATTGAGAAAGACTGNCCCTTTATTTTTACTAATTTACCTCTTACCCATGGAGTTATATTCTCAAGTTTTTCTCCTTCCTTTTGAAGAATTTTTACAATTGGTTCAACTTGGTTCTCCTGTAAGTCAAATAGGAAAAGTTTGGGAAGTTTACTGTATGAGTGGTCAAGACCGAGTTCTTTTTCTAGACTGTATTGGAACTGGGGTATGAGAGTGAGAAGTAAAACTCCAAGACCTAAGGCAAGAAATCCGGTTACGGAGTGTGACCTGTTTCTTGATAATGAGCGGGTAGCTAATCTAAAAGGAAGGGTTGAATGCTTAAAGATTTTTTCCAACCAAGATAAGAAATAACGGCTTAGGAAAAATAAGATTAGGGCTGAACTGAAAAAACAAATAATAAATAGATTACCGAGTTTCCATGAATTCGATTGAAAAAGTGTCAAACCCCAAAAGCCAAGTAATGCAGGCAGTAGTGGGATAAACCACCATTTATTTGAGAAACTTCCAGGTTTTGAAGCTTCTCTGAATAGATTAGAAGGGTTAAGCCTTTTGATTTTTTGGAGACTTGGCAAGGCAAGCAGACNACCTGCTAAAACTGCCACTGCAAAAGAGAGAAGGACTGTTTTTAAATTTATTGATAATTCAATTGTATTAGGAATGAGGCCCTGAAAAACTCCGGATGCAATGGGAAGCAGAATTATGACAATGGTTAACGCGGGGAGACATGCTACTAAACCCAGAATCATAAGCTGGACAACAAAGGTCAGTATGGCTGTCTTTTTTGTCGCCCCCATGCTTAGTAGAATCGCAATGTCGTTAATTTTATTAACTATAAATCCATTAAAAAGATATCCGCTGCCCAGGATGGCAAGAAATAGGGCAACTAGGGAGACAAGTCCTAGAAAATCTGATAGATAGTTTAGCAGTCTTCCCGCCCGATGCCCTGCTTTCTGATGAGAAAAAACCTGAATGTCTGGTTGACTGATTGACTGTTCAATTGAGGTGATAATTTTTTCATAATCATCTTCACTTGTTAATTTGAAGAGTGAATTATGGAATGCAGTATTCCCCTGACCAAGAAGTTTGGTTTCAGACAAATGATTCCTGCTTATGAATACTTTTGGAGCCAACTCGGCGGGTTGAAACTGTAGCCCCGCATCATTCATAACAAAATCATTAACCCTAAATTTTTTCTGACCGATGGATATGAATTCACCAAGGTCCACATCGAGTTGCTTACGTAATTCGGGATAAATCCAGATATTTTCACGATTATGAAGCAAATCATGAGCAGACCCATTTAGACTGCCTTGTAGTTTTAATTCAAATTTCCCATAAAAAGGAAAACCGGGATCCATAGCCACTACCTTGACAAGTCTAGATTTCATAGAAGGACCCATAGCCATTGAATAAAAATCAACAACTTGGACCTTTTCAGTTTTTTCTGGTGTGAGTTTTTGTATTGAAGTTTTTTCTTCCTCGGTAAGAGGGCGTCTAGCACGAATAGCAAAATCTGCTCCAAGGAGACTTTTTGATTCATTGCTAACTTTTTCCTGTAATGAGCTTTTGAAAGAATCGACTGTCAGGAATCCGACTAAACCGAGCGAGAGATTGATAATATAAAACAGACTGAATGCCCGATTGTTTCGAATTTCTCGCCANGCAGACTTTANTAAGAAAGTCATTCGTCTAATGGTTTAAAAGCTGAAGTTTACCATCTGAAAGAATAAATGTTCTATCACATTTTTTGGCGAGTTCGTGGTTGTGGGTAACCAATAAAAGAGTCTGCTTGTGTTTTTTACATAAATCAAAAATTAATTCCATGATTTCGTTGCCGGTTTTTTGATCCAGGTTACCTGATGGTTCATCTGCAAGGACAATTCTTGGTTGAGTAACCATTGCACGTGCGATAGCAACCCGTTGGCTTTCCCCACCTGATAATTGAGATGGGAAATGGGCCAAGCGATGGGAAAGTTTGACTAAATTTAGGGCGTTTCTTGCTAATTCATCAGCATTCTTTTCTTTTTGAAGTTCTAGAGGAATGCTTACATTTTCCAATGCAGTCAAATGTTTCATGAGATGAAATTGTTGGAAAACAATTCCTATGTTCTTAGATCGAAATTGGCTTAGTTCATTTTGATTCAAGGAAGCCAGGTTTTGATTATCAATCTGGATAGTTCCTAGATCCGGAAGATCCAAACCAGCCATAAGGGATAGCATGGTTGATTTGCCTGTTCCGCTTTGGCCGAGAATAGCAATTTTCTCACCATTGTTTACTGTTAAATTAATATCATTTAAGACTTCAATTCTTTGATTCCCTTGATGGAAATTCTTGGTAACTTTAGAAAGTTTTATTAGTGGATGCATTTAATAACAGAGTTTTATTCAAGTATTTTGATCAAATTTTTGTATACCGTTTCGCACATTACCTGATGTCCCTTGAAGTTTGGATGAATACGATCGGGTAAATTCATTTCGGCAACGCCACCAACTCCCTCGAGCAAAAAGGGAATCATGGGGATTTCAAATTCTTCAGAGATCTCTTGGAACAANGAAGAAAATTTAACGGTATATTCGAGTCCGTAATTAGGAGGAATTTTCATGCCAGCAAGAAGAACTTGGATTTTTTTAGTTTGTGCAGCCTTAATAATTAGAGAAAGGTTTTTCCTGATTTCTGAAGTTGGAATTCCACGTAAACCATCATTTCCACCAAGAGCCAGTATCAGTAGATCAGGTTCTGATCTAAGAAACCACTCAATACGGGCTACTCCTCCGCTTGTGGTTGAACCGCTTATACCTCCATTAATTATCTTATAATTTTTCCCTGTCTGGGCAGTTATTTCGGTATTGAGTTTTTTTTCCAATAAAAATGGATACGACTGCTCTTCATTTACACCATATCCTTCTGTTAAAGAATCACCAAGAATTAGTATTTTGAACGAAGTTTCATAGGACTTACTTAAATTATGATCAGAATCATTTACTGCGGATTCTTTTTCGGAACAAGAACCTAACATTTTGATTAGGGAAAAAAGAAAGCAACTTTGGATGATTTTATAATAATGATGCATTCGAATTGGATGAGTAATATTCTTAAGTATAATTATACCTCAAGACAAAACCATTACACTCTCTACATCAAAAATATGAATTTGATTATCGAATTTATTCATGAGCATATATTGGCAATTGATTTTGCCATGTTTGTTCTCATTTGGTTTGTTCAATTGATTGCATATCCTGTCTTCAGAAATGTATCTGAGAGAGATTTTCAAGATTGGCACCCAAAATACTGTCGTCGCATATCTTATTTTGTTTTACCTTTGATGACAGCCCAGCTTTTTGAGGCTGCAGCGGCCTGTTTTTTTATTGGAGGCTCATTAATTTTGAGTAAAGCAATTTTGGTTGTTAGTGCTTGGCTAATAACTTTTTTTATTTCAGCACCCATTCACCAAAAATTAAAAGTTATGGGTAAAAATTGTAAGGCAATTGACAGACTAATTTCAACAAATTGGTATCGTACTGTTATTTGGACATTAATCCTTTTGTTTTCTTTCCTGAATTATTAATGAAATCCAATATTTTGAAACAGATTAAGGTTTGTCCCGTTTGTAATAGACCTTTCGAAAATAGAAAAAAATGGAAGTTAAGGGGCATTTGGGAGCATATAATTTATTGCTCGAACAGGTGTCGTAAAGAAAACAAAAGAAAGCCTTTGCGTTGAAAGCAGTTTGGTGGATCAAGAAAGACTTTCGTATTTTGGACAATCAATGTATTTCCAGGGCAGTTGAAGAGTGTTCTGAAATACTGCCTTTTTTTTGCTGGGAACCCAGTTTAATTAATGAAGATGATTATTCATCCTTTCATCTACAGGCTAATTGGCAGGCATTATCGGGTTTGTGCCTAAGTCTTATCAAAAGAAAATCATATCCCCGTATTGTATTTGGGGATGTAATACATGAACTAAATAAACTTTACGGTATATATTCTTTTGATCGCTTATATTCTCATGTTGAGACTGGGAATCTAAATAGTTTTAATAGAGATAAAAAAGTTGGCGAATGGTGTAGGCGAAAGGGTGTACAATGGATTGAAATTACTCAAAATTCGGTTTTTCGTGGAGCAAACGCTGAAAAAAGAAGGAATTTGTTAACTAAAAGAGATTATCGAAGGGAGGGTTTAATTTCGGATCCTAATGAGATTTCCTCCCCCGTAAGGAAGGGGTTGAGATCAAATAATTTTGAATGGAATGATTTGTGTAAGAAAACAGTAAAGTTTTCGGGCGTAAAACTCTCACCATCTCTACAAAAGGCGGATGAAAAATCGGCACATGCTACATTAAATGACTTTTTAGAACATAGAGGGCTCGGATATTCAGGAGGTATTTCCTCTCCAAACACAGCTTTTGATCATGGTTCAAGACTTTCCGTTCATCTTACTTTGGGAACATTAAGTTTAAGAACCATCTTTTCAGAGTTGAGCAAAAAAAGAAACTTCATCAAAGGAAATAATGAAATTTCAAAAAAGTGGAAAAAAAGCCTAAGAGCTTTCGAGTCAAGATTGCATTGGAGGGATCACTTCATTCAGAGACTTGAATCCTTCCCAAATATGGAAAATTTTACTTTAAATCCAGCATATCAAAATTTGAAATATGAAAATAATTCGGAATTTTTAGAACTTTGGTTAGCGGGGCAAACTGGATTTCCGATGATTGATGCAAGTATGCGATGTTTGAAAAATACTGGTTTTTTGAATTTTCGGATGCGGGCAATGGTTGTAAGTTTCGCCTGCTTTGGTCTTCATTTATCCTGGCGGTTTATTCATGAACCCCTTGCTGGTGTATTCACAGATTATGAGCCAGGTATCCACCTTTCTCAGTTACAGATGCAAGCGGGGGTAAACGGATTTAATACAATCAGAGTTTATAGTCCTAAAAAGCAATTTTTAGATCACGATCCTGATGCAAAATTTGTTAAAAAATGGATACCTGAATTAGAAAAATATACTTCGGTCGAAATAGCCAATGCGCCTGATGTTGTTTTATCTGGTTATGCAAGTCCCTGTATTGATTTAAATTCTCGGTCACGAAAGATGAAAGATAGAATTTTCGAGATCCGCAAGGGGAATGAGGGAATTCGCCAAACGAACAAGACACTCAGCAAACATGGATCAAAGTGGAATCAATCCAGAAAACGAAAAAAACAACAAGATCCTCAAATGAAACTAACATTTTGACTAATTTACTCCGCAAACTAATTTTTCCATGCTTTTTAATTTTTTAAGCCACCTTGGAGGTATTCCGGTTTGCATAGCAACCATAGATCCAACCACAACGCCTCTGTGGCAATTATCACCACCAGCTTTGGCATTTGAAAGGATAGCCAGAGAAAAATCATCTGAATATTTCCAGGCAAAATACAGGGAGCCAATCAAAGCATCAGGGAGATAGCACGCAGGGCTGATCGCCGTTCCAACAACTTTTCTATCAGGCCAGTTTTCCCAAATTTTTAATTTTTTGAGAGAAACTTCAGAAAGCCTAAGACTTGATAGGGCATTGCGGATTTCTGCTCTTCTATTTAATTCTGTAAGGATTTTGCAAAAGTTGCGAGCTGCGGAAATTGTATGCTTGTTTCTATGTGTTGCTGAAACGAGGTCGTTTGTGCATTGTAAAAGATGATCATCGGAAAAATCACCAATTGCTTCAAGACCTGCGAGAAGGGCAGGAATTAGACTGAGTCCGCCAATGTGTACATCATCAATTCCACAATTGATTATTTTATTGCCTTTTGCAAAGTTTGAAAAAAAACCGCGATGAAATTCTTCAATGTAAGTGTCATTATGCCAAGAAGGTGTGAGCATGACTTCAGTGTATCGATTTAGCCATTCTTCTAGATTGAATCGACCTTTGCTGATGATGGTCTTGTACAGTTCGACCGACAACTTAAGATTTAGTGTATTCTCTCCACTTTGTAGAAACTGGTGATAATGAATACCTTTCATCCCCCAATATCTTGACTGGTTGTGATAAATATCATCTTTTCTGCCAGAAGGATTACACTTCGATCTCCATAAAATACTGTCTGGATGATAAGATTTTGGAGCCATGTAATCCTGAAAATCGCCGTAGTCCCTGTCCAATGCATCAGTATTGTAATACCAATGGACTGGCATAGAAACAGCATCTCCAACTAATGAACCCAAGAAAGCATTTTGAAAACTCATTTAAATATTATTATTCGGTTTTGCTTTGTTGGACAAATCAGTACAACTAAAATAAAATCTGCTGATGAAAGTTAACTTTTCGCTTTACTATCACCCTTTATATTCGGATGGACTAGATAAGACGGCTCGTTTTCCTGTTGATCGATACAGAATGATTGCTGAGAAAATTAGACTTTTAGATGTTGGCAAAAAAATTCTGATTAAAGAACCCCGTCAGGCAAAAAGGGAAGAAATTCTTTTGGTTCATCAGCAAGACTTTGTTGATCGATTTTTGGCTGGTGATTTATCTGAAAAAGAGATTAGAAGAATTGGCTTAAAGCCTTGGAAAAAAGAAATTATCGATAGAACGCTTCATTTAGTGGGGGGAGCTTTAGAAGGTCTAAATGATCTATTAAATGGTGCAACTATAGCCGGAAATATGGCCGGAGGAACACACCATGCATTTCGAGGTGAAGGCTCGGGCTATTGTATATTTAATGATATTGCGATTGCAGCCGAAATTGCTTTGAAGACTGAATCCGTTAATCGAATTCTGGTTATTGATCTAGATGTTCATCAAGGGGATGGTACAGCAGAAATTTTTAGAAATGATCCAAGAGTTTACACAGTATCGCTCCATGGAGAAAATAATTTTCCGTTCAGAAAAAAAATAAGTGATTTCGATTTGGGATTCGCAAATGGTACAAAAGATGAGGAATATCTATCTCAATTAGATCAGGTCTTGAAAGGGTTAATCAATGAATCCTTTGATTTAATTTTTTTTCAAGCAGGAGTAGATGGTCTAGATTCTGATAGTTTAGGTTTACTCTCACTCACAAGAGCGGGATTGAAGAAAAGAAATGCTCAAATTTTTCAATTTAGAAGAAAAGTCAGGAAGCCTTTGCTTATTTTTATGGGAGGGGGATATTCAAAGCCAATTGAAGACACCGTAGATGCCTTTTGTGATTTGTTTTTAGGAGCCTCGGAAGAAATATAGCTAGTTACTCCGAGTCAGATTTAATTTTATCCGATATTGTCTTCTTAAGTCAGCCAGTATTTTTCTATGTTTTGGAGAACTAGCTAAATTAATAAATTGTTCGGAATCTTTAATCATATCATAAAGTTCTTCTGATCCATCTTTGTATTTCATAAATGCCCATTCTTTTGTTCTGATCAAAGTTCCTCTGCTAGTGTAGGACATGGCTGATTCCTTAACTTTCTCTCTATCATTTTGAATTATGGGAACAAGGCTAGCACCTTGAATAGTATCAGGCTTTGGGATGCCAACCAGATGACAAGCAGTAGGGAAGAGATCAATAAGCTCAACTACCGAATTGTTTACACTAGGTTCGGTTGCAGGAGATTTTATAATTAGTGGAACACGCACAACTTCTTCTCTTAGATTGTTTTTTTGCCAAAAGTGATGTTCTCCAAGCAAATACCCGTGGTCGCTGGTGAAAAATACGACAGTATTCTTATCGAGTTCAAGTTCCTTTAGTGCATTTAGAATTCGTCCAACTTGTTCATCCATAAAGGAAACCGTAGCCAAATAGCCAGTCCACATTTTCTTTTGGTTGTCCGGGAATTTGTCGATGCCAAAGAATTTTGAATTCGAATTTGAAACAGCCGCCTTTGGCATATCTTTCCAGTCATCATCGGGGACAAATGGTAAATTCATTCGACGAAACGGATAAAGATCAAAATATTGTTTGGGAGCTACATTTGGATAATGGGGACGAATTAATCCAGTTGCTAAAAAGAATGGTTTTTTGTCTTTTTTAAATTGTTTCAAAAGTTCAATCGATTTTGTGGCGGCTTTCCAATCAGGTTGATCAGAACCATCACCTATGTAATCGACGGTGACAAACATTCTGTTGGGCATTCTGGTTGTTTCTCTTCCTTCCAGTGCTTTAGTAAATTTGTTTAGGTTTAGACAGGCGTAATTCCCGGGTGTGTGTGCTTCTTTACCAGGGATGTTATACTTTGCAGTCCAACATTTCTTTACATCCTGGCCGTCGGTTCCGGCAATTATGTCACCTGGTACTCGCATGTGAAATATCTTGCCCACACGGGTACTTGAATATCCATAATTTTGAAAATGTTCCCCCCAGGTGATTTCATTTTTTCCAAAATATTTCCCTCTCATAAAACTTGCCCGAGAGGGAGCACAAACAGTTCCCTGGCAATAAGCATTTTGAAAAAGAGTTCCTTCGGAAGCTAGTTTGTCAATATTTGGAGTGTGTGCGGACTTATTTCCATAACAGTTAAGGGCATCTGCTTTTAAATCATCAGATATGATGAAAAGGATATTTTTTGCATTACTCCATGTTAGGATTGGTAAGAGGAATAAAATTATGTATTTCATGAATTTATAAATCACTCAGTTTTATAAGTTTCTAATTACTAAAATCGATAACTGAATTCTTAAGTTTCCTTTTTTGATGAGAAGAATGCTTTAGCAGTTTTTTTGAAAACTGAATAGAAGAACATAAATATATGTAAACTGGTTGGTAGGGCAGCAGATACACCCATGATAATACCAAAGTAGATATTTTTGATATTTTCACGACCTGTTGGATCTTGAATTGCCTGTACTGCACGGTTTGTATATTTCACTCCCCTTGAACTTAGAACTTCAGGTGCGTTTTCCCAGAGGCTTATTATCCAGCCGCCAACAGTAAATACAAACAGCACCCACATGGTAGCAAGTAACGCTATAATCAGATCGAGGGAAAGATGAAAAATATATTCGTATGTTTTTTGGGAAACAAGTGCTCTTTTAATAATCCAAATGGTTACAAAAAAAGATAAACTGTCAAATAGGGCCCCAAGGAACCCCACCGGAATTTGTAATTTTATATAATGAGATGCTTCGTGCGTGAGCATATAGTGAGGAAATGCAGTGTAAATTGCCCACCAATAGCATGATACATTTAGGATAATGAAGAAGATAAAAAGAAGGGGGGTGAAAATTAATAGAGATCCCCTTTTTCTTTCATACAGATTAAGAGCTGAATGGAGAGATTCCCGCCAGATCGAAATGATTTCGTTCATTGGGAACTATAAAATAATCAGTATGCGATTTGGATGTGTCTATCTTCTGCAACCGACAATTCGCATGCTTCAATCATTTTCATACATGTAATGGCATCATCGAGAGATGATAAAGGTTTTTCTCCAAGACCTATTACATTTTCGAGGAAGTACTTTCCGGTTTCCCGAATGGTATAAGGATATGCTGAATAGGTTTGTGAATGAACTATGGCCGGAGTATTTTCGACCCAATCTCGATAGCTATATCTGGTTGCACCTTTAGTTCCTATAACTTTAATCATGAAAGTCCAAGGATCTCCAGCATGATCGTCGGATGCAAAGCTGGCACATAGATGAGAAAGTGCATTATTTTTCATTTTCATAGTGACCATTGCTATGTTTTCCTGAGGAACAGTACCGTCATTAATCGTTGCTTTCATACAAGAAACCTTATCGGGTTTGCCAACCAAATAAAGGGTGCAATAGGCATGGTGGGTTAAGATTTGCCTGATAACACCAGGATACCTTGAAGCAACTTTTTCAGGGTGGTGTATGTTGTACAAGACATAAAGCGAAACAAGGTCTCCAATTTTTCCACTATCAATCAAATCTTTGGTTCGGGTTACAGAAGGTTCGTAAATATAGTTGTGGACTGGTGCGACATGAACTGAATATTTCTCTGCGAGTGATTTTAAATCTTTGATTTCCTCAATAGTTACTGCAGTGGGTTTCTCTACCAAAACATGTCTACTTTTTTCAATTGCCATTCGGGCGTACTGATAGTGAGTTTCCATATTTGTTAGAACATACACAACATCGACAGCTTGTATTAATTCTTCCGGTTTGTTAAAAACACGACAATTAAAAAGACGGGCTTTTTCCTCCGCTCTTTCGACTGTTCTGTTCCAAATTCCAACCAGTTCAGCGTTTTTTGACAAATTGACACCCTCTTCGTGCAAAAGAGAAATGTCTCCAGCTCCAATAAAACCAACTTTTATCATAGGAGCATATGTTTATTGATTATTTTGTAATTTCAAGAATAAGAACTTTTTTTTAGCTTTTAACTTTTGATTAAGTAGGCATTTTAGAAGCCTGTGTGGGCTAAATTAAAATTGATTTTTAATATAAAAAAAGCAAAGACGCGTGTAGTTTTGCTTTTATTAGTGATCTTTCTGGGCCTTTTAATTTCTGCTTTTTTTACTCGGGAAGAAATTCTTGAATGGAAAGTAGTCAATTTTGCTTCAGAACAAGGTTTACAAAAATTTTCACTAAATGTGGAAGATATTGATTTTAGAGAATCCAGTTTTTCCGATTTTAAAGGAAGTAATGATGCACTGAGCTTTGCAATTAATGAAGTAGAACTTAGATACAATCCAAAAGAAATTGTAAATAAAAAGATACAAGCACTCTCGATTTCCGGATTAAATGCAAACTTTAATATCGTTGATAAAAAGTCTGATTCTAATCAATCAGAATTTTTCTTCATGCAAGAGATCTTCAAGGAGGTAAAAAAATTTATCGAGATTCCAAATTTAAATTATTTACGCATGAGGAATTCAGATCTTTCTATTATCTATAAAAATGTTCAGACCGTTTTAAATTTAGATTTGCTTAAGGCGGATTTTATAGAAAATTTTTTGAA
>NZKY01000010.1 GCA_002694035.1 Opitutia bacterium | reverse complement strand
AGAATTATATTGGCGCGGAAAATTATTGAGCTGTAATAGTCCAACGCCTGACGCAACTCTGGTTCAACAAATTCTGCATGAAGCACACCGTCATAGAGAGCTTCTAGCTTGGAAACAAGAATACTAAGAACACGGGGATCTGTTTCACCGGTCAGCTTAGTAATTTCTGAAACCAATAAGGAAGAAATAATCATAGGTGAGAAAACAAACCACATGAAGGTGATCATTAAGACGGGTAAAAGCACGCACATGGATAAAAATAGGCCATGAAAAGATGTGAGGGAGTGTTGTTTAACACTCCCTTCTATTTGTGTTTGCTCCTCTGAGGTGCGTATAAGCCAGCGTATGCGCCTTCTACCATAGATGTTAGCAATAAATGGCAACAGGAATATAAGAGCAAGAAAAACCCACCCAAGCAGTTCCAAAATAATCACTCCACTTTAAACTGAAGATAATTTGAAAATTTATAGAAACATGATTCAAGCCTTTTGAAGTGAAGATGTTGTTTATAAGTTAAGTTTTTTCAATGAAATAGACTGTTTACGTATTGCATCTCTCTCATCCTCTAATAAAGGAATGATACCTTTATCAACTAGATACCCTTCATCTCCAAAAGCATTCTCACTAGTAAATTCTTGCATAAATTCTTTAATTCCAGGAACAGTGCCTATATGAGCATGCTTTACATAAAAATAGAGTGATCGAGAAATGTTATACTTACCCTCGGCAATGTTATCGAAAGTCGGAGCAAGATTATCTACATTTGCACCCTTCAGCTTATCAGCATTTTGCTCAAGGAAACTATAGCCAAAAACACCAACAGCATCAGGGTTGGCAATTAATTTGTTAACCATCAAATTATCGTTTTCACCAGAGTCAATCCAAGCCCCATCCTCTCTAACAGTTCGNACAATACGCTTCCATTNGCTTTTATTTGACTTCTTTAGGGCATTTAGNAATGGGTAGGATTTNGACCCTCCTTGCATTGCNAATTCCTGGAATGCATCGCGTGTACCTGAGGTTGGTGGTGGNCCGAGAATTTCGATTTTCTTTGCAGGGAGTGATGCGTCAATGTCNCTCCANAATTNATAAGGATTATCCACCAATTCACAATTATCCTCACAACCTGGNGAGGGGACTTTGGCAGCAGTCGCAAGAAAAATTTGTTTTCTAGTAAGATTAAGGCTCGGTGCAGATTTAACATTTGCAATGACGATGCCATCATAACCAATAACNACCTCAGTCATATCAATACCTTTAGAATTGCAATTATCAAATTCACTTTTCTTGATACGACGAGAAGCATTTGTTACATCCGGGTGTTCTAAGCCAATACCGGCGCAAAAAAGCTTTAAACCACCACCGGAGCCAGTTGACTCAACTATGGGTGTTTTAAATTCAGTATTTCGTCCGAATTGCTCAGCTACTGTTGTTGAAAAAGGGAAAACTGTNGAAGAGCCAACAACAACAATTTGATCCCGCGCCGAAGCANCAAACGATGATCCCAAAAGTAGTAATGAAGCNATAAAAANAGTTGAAATGTAANTTGAATTAGGCATTTTGCCCTCACTAAATATAATTNANGNATTATTATTTAGAGCCCANTCACATTACAGAANTGTTACATANTATAATAAANNTANTGATGNATTTATTTTAACTGCAAAAAANTAANTAATTATTTTAGAAAAATCTCAATCCAAAANTTAAGNCAACAATTTTATAANAATTTCTTANAGAACTTANGCANGAATAATCGGGAAATAAACTNTAAANACAATCTCNCCATCNCCTTNACTTNTGATTTGTAAACGGCCTCTATGACGGTTCANAATATGCTTCACAATTGCAAGNCCTAGTCCTGTTCCNCCCANCTTACGAGTGCGGGCTTTATCTATGCGGTAAAACCTNTCTGTGAGACGNGGCAAATGAATNTCATCAATACCCTCACCTGAATTGANGACACTTATCTTAACATTNTTATTAGANCCATCAGTTTCAAGAATTAATTTAACTNTTGAGTTTTCNTCACCATATTTTATTGCATTATCCAGGAGATTGTGTAGCACCTCACTCATCTCATCTCTATTGCCCATAACTATAGGGTTAAGTTTTTGTGGTAAATTATTTATAAGCTCGATACGCATATCGCATTGCACTGCGCGGTGAGCCATTAATTCGAATACTTCCTTTACCATATCCGTTACCTGCACATCATCGTTTGGATGTAAATGCTCTTGCGACTCTACGCGGGACAAAGACAACAAACTATCAATAAGCCGCTGCATACGTGCTGCTTCCTCTTGCATAATGGCGAGAAATTCTATACGGGCTTCAGGGTCATCCGCAGCAGTTGTCTGTAAGGTTTCTATAAATCCGGTTAGGGTTGTGAGAGGGGAGCGTAATTCATGGCTCACATTTGCGACAAATTCCGATCTGATTTTATCAAAATTGATACGCGCTGTAACATCATTCAAGCGAATAAGACAATGATCATCTGGAAAAGGAGCAAATTTCACAACATATTCGTGCTGGACATCATCATAACGAAGGTAGTTAAGCGGGCTCGTCTCACCAAATTCGTTAATATTGTCAATAGCTTGATTAATGTCAGGGTGGCGCAAAAAATATTCAAGCGGCTGATTTAAGATGCGTGTACCAAGAGTGGAAAGAGAGGATTGATTTGCCCTAACAACCTCTCTATTTGGGTCAACAAGAATGAGCCCATCATCAATTAACAAATCAAGATTATCGAACAATATGTGAGGGTCTGATTTCATAATCTAACCGGGGCCTGCTTAGTATGCATTGTTTACATGTTAGCATAAAGTGACAGTAAACTCTCAGTGAGGTAGAAAAGTTCTACCAAATCAATCTTCATACCATTTTTTTGGCGGAGATTTACGTGAGGTTTTTGGTGGCCGCGGCGATTTGCTCCGCCCTGCATTCAACTCTTTAGTGGAGACAGGAGCTTGCTTTTTTGTTGCTGGTTTCTTCCTTGAAACCGGTGCTTTTTTTGGTGTCTCTACGCGTTCTGCAACATCAGTCTTGAAGGGAATTTTTTCGCCAATAGATTTGATGATATCAGGATTAAAAAGAGTTTTATTGAGTGTCTCGCGAACGGAAGAAATTGAAGCACTCGTTGAGTCTGAAATTTTCTGAATTACTGGAACAAATGTTTCTTTTAGAACGTTAGTATTTAGTTGAACATCAACTTTTGTAGCTGTAGTAGCATTTTCTTCTATCTTTGGTTTTTCGANCGGCAATTCTTTTGTTAATTTCTGGGATTTNGGCGNCTCTTGCGAAGCAGTGTTATCCACCANGTTATTTTTACCAATACCATCAGCCTGTGTAGGCTTATCAAGTGATGGAGAAACTAAGGCGCTTGCTTCAACACTATCAATTGTTCGAGAAGCACTTTGACGAATATTGCGCCTGATTTCGACAAAAGTCATATGCACTCCACGGCTCAACACCAAAATCAAAATTCGTAAGCTATCCGCCAGCATGCCAATGATATCGAGTAACGTCTCAATAATAAACCGAATCAAATAGACCAATGCACGCGTAACATAAATAAAGCCATCACCTGTTCGTGCTGCTATCTCTATAAGGCTTTGCCCAAAAGCCTTTAGTAAGCTTGAGAACCTTAGGAACATCATGACGATCACTTTGCCTGACCGGCTACGGCGTTGGGTTCGTATTTGCCTGTCTTCAGACAATACGAATGAAATAAATGCCAGAAATGTCCCCATTGTGGCGACTATAAGCGCTGTAGACCCAAACCATAGTGTCGAAACAAATTTGACTTTTTCTTCAGGCAAATCTGCAACATCAAAACCTCGCGCCCGAGCGCGCGTAAAACTCTCGCTTCCAGTCGGTAAAAGAGAACTATCTTTAAAACACCATTCCTCCAGAGTTCCACAGACAATTGCAGTAAGCTGATACACTTGAACTTTCTCAACTTTTTCACGGTAAGTCTTACGAAGCTCATTGCTTTTTATAACCAGCGCGCTCTTTTTTTCCTGTAAAGCCGGTATCAAAAGTGCCTGCGAGCCAGAGGTTTCGAGTGATGCCTGTTTTTGAACATTGATTTCGCCAATTTGTTTGTCAATTTGTGCATTAATTGCATCCAGCCTTTCGGCATAATCAGCTTTTGAGTTTGCAATCAAACGTTGAACTGTTTCGATTTGCGTGTTGCGCACCTGTGAAAGCCGTTCAGATTGGGACGCAATAATTTTACGTAAACGATCCTGCTCTGTTGATAAACTCCGTTGTCTAGTTTCATAACCGGAAATAGCAACGCGTAGTTCTTCATCGCGTTGACTTTCAAGCTTGGCTATCGAAGCACTTAAATCGTCAATCTGACTGTTACTAGCAGTGTTAATCTCTCGCACAATCTGTGACCTACCAAAAAAGAAGTCATCCGTACTTTCAATTTGCTCGCGCCTATCTTCATTTATGCCTTCGATTTGCACTTTGATTTCATCAATCTGCTGCTTGTAACGGCTGTTAATATTACTAACAGCATTTTGCCTAAGGCGCGTCACATCCTGAATGGCAGCACTCAAGCGAGTGATTTCTTCTCTGAGAACCTCCCCAGCATTGCTCACATTTTGGGCCTGCAAACTGTCCAGCCTCGCGGTTAATGTTGTCAGTGTTTCATCATGGTCGCGTGCGGCAGTATCTATTCGTCGCTTACGATCTGCTTCAAGATTTTCAATTGGTGTAGAAAATTGCTGACGGATTTGTTGAGGGGTCGCTGATGAGAAGCGATTAATATCACGATCAATGGTTTCTATGGCATCAAGAACTTCGTATCTTTCATTAACAAGCTGACGGGTTTGCTGTGTGATATTTGTATTTTGCTGAATTAAGGCATTAAACATGGTTTCAAATGTCACAAAAGTCAGAGCTGTGAGACCGACAAGAAAGGCCAAAGTCATACCTAGCCGATTTGCAATACGTGAATGATAAAGACCAGATGCGAGATAAATTTTGGTCGGCTCGAGAATTGCTATCAAGACAAACGGTAATGCACCCAAAATTGCGCGCGTGTGAGCGCCAAAATCTCTCTCCGCTTCAGGGATATTTACAAATTCGGAAATACCTATAGAGAAGGCTATGAAAAGTCCAATAATCGCAGCTACGATTTCAACAATCCACGCGGTGATATAAACCGTTCTACCAAGACTATATGTAGAATTAACGTTTGGTGAAAACCCAAATTTATATTCTCCAGGGCTTACTGAAGCCTCAGTCAGTTTTTTGTCGTTAGTGGACTTACGCGTGGCCATCGCAAAACTCCAAGTATATTTCTCAACGCAAAGAGCATTACATGGTTTAAATTACTTAACAACAATATTTAAAATGAAATTTTCTTAACTTCTGATAAGTAAAAATAAAAAAACGTGTAAACTTATTTATACAAAATCTAACCTATAGGCAAAAAATGTCTGAAAAATTTGGATACTATAAACCTAAAAATATAACTTTTTTATTAGAGTTTATAAGAAAGCTCGGCATAAGCAGAGGTACTATAAGACGTCAAATTCAAAAAATATGGGGACGTCTGGGTTATGAAGTTGTTGATGCGACTATCCATGGCATCAAATACCGTCTGAACATTAAAGAAAACACAACTGACGCAAAAATTCTAACAACCTCAAAATTTTATGATTTGAAAGAAATTGATGCTCTCGCATGTGAGGGTGATAAATCACAAAAAGATAAAGTTTTTATAGATATAGGCGCTAATACAGGACATTACTCTTTAAGTCTGGCCAAACGCGGTTTCAGAAGAATTATTGCTATTGAACCTAATCCGCCGACATTGGAGCTCTTGAATTTCAATGTTTCGATTAACGATTTTGACGAAATAATCACCATCGTACCACTATGTATTGGTGACGGAAATAAGGTGGCTTTTTATAGTGGTAGTGGACTGGGAACAGCAAGCGTAATTAGGGAGAACTCCGATATTAGCCCGCCTATTTATCTGGAAACTGAGACTTTAATCAACATTTTAAACAAGCAGAATATTGTTAAAATAGACTCTATGAAAATTGATATCGAAGGCTTCGAAGATCAGGCTCTTTTTCCATTTTTTGATGAATCACCAGAGAAACTATGGCCTAGATGTATTGTTATCGAGCCAAACAGTAAGTCATGGAAAATAGATATCTTAAAACATCTGGAAACTCTTGGATATCAAAGAACAGATAAAACAAGGGGTAATATTATTCTGACATTGAAGACGTGAGAGTTAAACTTTTGTAAAAGCTAAAAATCTCTTCGGCTGCAGATATTTCTTTCGCATTACCGCCTAAAATTTCTCCAAAATTCATAAATTTTGATGGCACTACGTGCCCTGAACCTTCTAGTCGATATAGTGATACATCCCTTTTCCCAGAGAAAGAGATCCTAGAAACTTTAGTTTCGGGATTACCATCTATATCAGGAAAATTTTTAATCGTTGGGTCTTGAAAGGGCACATCAGCTAAACCTGCCCAGTAACTTAGCGTTTTTTGCGAAGACAAAACCTCGCCTCTACTTTTATTCCCCAAAAC
>NZKY01000075.1 GCA_002694035.1 Opitutia bacterium | reverse complement strand
AAAGAGTTTTCACTCTCTGAGATCACTTGGGCAATTTTTTCAAAGCGATCTGAGGGACTTTTTGCTGACGGCTTTTGGTCTTTTGCGGGAATTTTTTCATTGTTGGTGCGGCTTGGTATTTCGGCGAGAGTGTCTGCAAGGTGTTGGTTAGTTATATCTATACCGACATCATTAATCTTATCATCATTTTTTTTCTTTTCTAAGTCGGCTGGAGTTACAGTGTTGTCTTGATAACCGGTTACTAAAGGATGAGTTGCGGTTATTTGAGCTTCCTCATGAGTAGTATCTTGGTATGGCATAATGGCTTTATTAACGACTTCTTGTTTGGGCTCATCAATGAAGTGCGCCATATCCTCATCATTATCCATCCATAAGGACTCATCGTCGGCATGTTCAGTCAACATATCTCGAAGATATTTTGCTCTTTCTTTTATGTTGTCTACTGTTCTTTGCATTTCAACCTACCGCAACAGTCATTTCAGATGACAATTAATACTTTATTGCAAATATCAGACCTATCAAGAGGGTCAAATTAAAAATAAAAAAATGTATTTCTAAATAAAGGGTTAAGCTTATTAATCAAGCACATGTGCAACGGTGGACATTTTACGGGCAAGAATGACGTCATCCTCGTCGGATAGCTTGAACTGGTTTTTTAAAACATCTTTGTGCTTAACAAAGAAAATCAATTTAGCTGTTTTAATGTAGTGATCGATGATTTTCTCGATTTCCTTAGTTGCTTTTGCAGCATCCGGGCCGAAAATAAATTCATTTTGAAGCCCGGCTCTGATTTGTTGCATAGACTGATTTTTTACCATCATCACATTTTTTTGATAATTTTTAAACTTGCTTTCAATGAAGTCTGCAAGCTCAAACCTTCTTTCCAAATCCATTTTTGGGAGTTTGACCGTAATAAGGCCGTCCTCCGCGTTTTCTTCAACTTGTTTAAAGTTTTTTTCTTCTTTGAGGATTTTAATTACGGCAGTTCGCGCTTCAGCATCTGTTGAACGTAATTCAATACGATCCATAAAGGCTTGCACATTGACTAAGTCCATGGCTCGGCGCGATTTCTTTTTAACAACAATTTTTGTATTTCTGAGGATTTGGTTATTTTCCTCTGAGGTGCCGGCTTCGCGTATTTCTTTCACAAAAGTGATGAAGCGGTCACGCATACGAGACTCGAATGAGTCGCTGTAGCTCATTAATTCTGTATTTTTCTGAAAGAAGAGGTTCTCAAGAAGTAACTCGAGAGCTTCATCGTCCATTAACGCACTATTACTCATAACTTTCCCTCTTATATTTTATATCACATCAGGAATATTTGAGTACAGAGTTTGTATAAAATTTCTAAACCATGTGACAATTTTAATTTCGACAACTTGATGAATATGGTGCAGTCGTTTAAGACGAAAGTGGATACTTCAGAGTAAATAACACTTATAAGAAAATTCTTATTATAAACATGAGGGAATAAGAATGTCATTAGATCAAAAGCAGATACTGTCTGCAGCCGCAGCCATTCGGAAGTCTTATGAAACTAAATCTCCGATTGATGCTTTGCGCAGAAGCTATGACATGGAAATCGACGATGCTTATGCCGTCCAGGAAGAAAACACAAAATACTGGTTAAAACGGGGTCGGTTATTGAGTGGGCGTAAAATTGGCGTAACCTCTCATGCCGTGCAAAGTCAGCTTGGTGTCAATCAGCCGGATTTTGGTATGTTGTTTTCTGACATGGCTTTTGCAGACGGGCAGGAGATTTCCATGTCTCATTTACTTCAGCCCCGCATTGAAGGTGAAATCGCATTTTACCTTGGTAAAGATCTAGATAGCCCAAGCATTACCCTGGCGGAAGTTTTGTCAGCCATAGAATATGCTGTCGCTGCGATTGAGGTTGTCGATAGCCGCATCGCTGCTTGGGATATTCAAATCACAGACACAATTGCCGATAATGCCTCCTCAGGCCTTTATGTGTTAGGTTCTCGTCCGGTCAAGCTGGATACTTTCGATCATCTGAATTGCGGCATGGTCATTGAGAATAATGGTGAAGTTGTATGTTCGGGGCAAGGCTCCGCCTGTCTCGGTAATCCCCTCAATGCATGTCTTTGGCTGGCGCAGATGATGATTAAATATGGTCGCCCTCTCAAGGCAGGGGATTTAATTTTGTCTGGTGCGCTCGGGCCGTTAACGCAAGTTGAGGGTGGGCAGGTTTATGAAATGAAAATCGAAGGGCTTGGTTCTGTACGCGCTGATTTTACAGCTTGAGATTTAAATAGCCTTCTTAATTAAGATGAAAAGAAAGTAATATGTCCAAAATTAAATGTGCTCTTATCGGTTCAGGAAATATCGGAACCGACCTGTTAATCAAAATTCAGGAAACCTCGGATATTCTTGAAGCGGCTCTTGTGATTGGTATTGACGCTGACTCCGACGGTCTCCGTATTGCACGCGAACGTGGTGTGGCAACCTCCCATGAGGGCATTGAGGGGGCGGTGGCGTCTGATATATGGTCGGAGATTGCAATTTGCTTCGATGCAACGTCGGCAGGCGCGCATAATATCCATAATGAAATCTGTGTACGCGATGGCAAATTGATGGTGGATTTGACGCCGGCGGCTATTGGCCCGTTTTGTATCCCACCCGTTAATGCCGATGAGCATGTAGACAAGCAGAATGTGAATATGGTGACCTGCGGCGGGCAAGCCACCATTCCTATGGTCTATGCTGTTACCCGTGTGAGCGACAGCGTACCTTATGCCGAAATCGTAGCTTCTGTTTCGTCGCGCTCTGCGGGGCCGGGTACACGCGCCAATATTGATGAATTTACAGAAACCACCGCGCGCGGCGTTGAGGTGATTGGCGGGGCAGAAAAAGGTAAGGCGATTATTATTCTCAATCCTGCTGAACCGCCCATGATTATGCGCGACACAATCTATGCGTTTTCAGTTGGCGGCGAGGAAGATAAAATTCGCCAAAGCGTTGAGGATATGGTTGCCGAGGTTCAGAAATATGTGCCGGGATATCGACTGAAACAAGAAGTTCAATTTGAGCGCTTTACCGGCAATAACCGTCTTAAAATCCCTGGGCAGGGTGAATATGAAGGCGTTAAAACTACGATTTTCCTTGAGGTGGAAGGTGCGGGTCACTATCTGCCGAATTATGCGGGTAATCTCGACATTATGACATCTGCGGGTATGGCAACCGCCGAAAGGATGGCGGCAAAAGTACGAGGGGGGGTGGTATGAGTGGCTTTTTGAAAGACCCTNCNAAAGAAAAACTTTACATTCAGGATGTTACCTTGCGCGATGGTATGCANGCNATCCGACATATGTATGGCATTGATCATGTAGCAATGATTGCCAAGGCGCTNGANGAAGCTGGTGTTGATGCGATTGAAGTNGCGCATGGTGATGGTCTTTCCGGCGCCAGCTTTAATTACGGGTTCGGCGCGCATACGGATTGGGAATGGATTGAAGCCGTTGCCGATGTGATTGATAATGCTGTTCTTACAACGCTCATTCTGCCGGGTATTGCGACGGTTGAGGAATTAAAGCGGGCTTATGACCTTGGTGTGCGGTCTGTGCGTGTTGCCACGCATTGCACTGAAGCAGATGTGTCCAAACAGCATATTGGCATTGCGCGGGATTTGGGAATGGACACCATCGGCTTTTTAATGATGAGCCATATGAGTGAGCCAGAGCAACTTGCAGAGCAAGCAAAGCTGATGGAAAGCTATGGTGCGACCACGGTTTATGTCACTGACAGTGGCGGGGCGTTGGATATGGATGGCTATGCGGCGCGTGTACAGGCTTATCGTGATATTTTAGACCCGGCTACAGAAATTGGTGTGCATGCCCATCACAATTTATCTTTAGGTGTTGCGAACTCTATTGTTGCTGTGCAAAACGGCGTGCGGCGCGTGGATGCATCTTTGGCGGGCATGGGTGCGGGGGCAGGTAATGCGCCATTGGAAGTATTTATCGCGGCGGCTGACCGGAAGGGCTGGCAGCATGGTTGCGATGTATACAAACTTATGGATGCTGCCGAAGAATTGGGGCGCCCATTGCAAGACCGCCCGGTAAGGGTTGATCGGGAAACGCTATCATTGGGCTATGCGGGTGTGTATTCCTCCTTCTTGCGTCATGCTGAAAAAGCGTCAGAAGATTACGGCATTGATGTCCGTACAATTTTGGTAGAGCTTGGCAGACGTCGCATGGTCGGAGGACAAGAAGATATGATTGTCGATGTCGCGCTTGATCTCCTGAAACAACAAAATAAGAGTCAATCATCATCCTGAAGCTTATGTTTTTGTTAAAGGTTTTTAGTTAACCCAATCGTTATTGACCGCGCCGTTTATGCCGATCGCATGGAGGGTTCTTGGCTTGGGGCAAATATTGGCAACTGGACGGGCCGCATCACGGAAATGGATAAAATTAAAAACGCTGGATTTAATTTTTTCCCATTGCTTTTGCTACATCCAGCATTCTGTTTGCGAAGCCCCATTCATTGTCATACCAACTCATAACACGTACAATTTTTTTACTGACTAATTGAGTTTGCGTTGTGTCGAAAATTGATGAAAGAGGGTTGTGATTAAAATCACAAGAGACAAGCGGGTCTGAATTAATACCCAGAATACTTTTCATTGGACCTTTGGATGCTTTTGTAATTTCGTTATTAATATTATCAATACTAATGGTTTTCTTTAATTCAACAACGAAATCAATAACCGATACATTCGGTACCGGGACACGGACTGCTGTACCTTCTAATCGGCCTGAAAGCTCCGGTAAAACCTGACCAATCGCTTTTGCAGCGCCTGTAGAGGTTGGCACCATTGATATGGCGGCCCCTCGCGCACGGCGTGGGTCTTTATGTATCGTATCCAGCAAGTTTTGATCTCCAGTATAGGCATGAATTGTGGTCATATGCCCCCTAACGATACCAAATTTGTCATTAAGTACTTTGGCAATTGGCGCTAGACAGTTTGTTGTGCATGACGCATTAGAGATTATCTTATGATTGGGTTTAATTTTTTTATGATTAACACCATACACAACTGTTAAGTCAACTTCTGAACCAGGGGCGGAGATAAGTACTTTCTTAGCCCCTGCCTTTAGATGTTTAGAGGCGCCATCACGAGATGTAAAAATACCAGTGCACTCCAGTACAATATCTATATTTAACTTTTCCCATTGGAGGTTGGCGGGGTCGCGTTCGGAAAAACAAGTAATATTTTGTTTTCCAATTTTTATTCCGGATTTTAATTGTCTTATCGGCGTAGTGAAATTGCCGTGAATGCTATCGTGTTTAAAAAGGTGAATGTTGCTTTCCAAAGACCCGAGGTCGTTTAACGCAACAACATTCACCCCCTTAACATTATTCTCAATAAGGCTTCGAAGTACCATACGACCAATGCGGCCAAATCCATTAATAGCAATGTTGATTGTCATGGCGAGCCCCCTTGATTTCATCTCAGGTGTTTGGTTTTATTGCTTTTACTGATTGTAATTTTAATTAAATATGACAGCGTTGTCAAAAAATTATATGTTATTTATCTTCTTACGAAAATCTGCATGTCAATAAAAACCAAGTTGGTGGTTTATAGTGAGGTGTGTTGCTTGATGTAATTGGCAAGCTGTCCCCAGCTTTCTTTTGCAACCATTTCTTTATTAACCATCCAAGTGCCGCAGACACAAAAAACATTATTGAGACATAAATAATCTGATGCATTTTTTTGCGATATGCCGCCTGACGGCATGAGGTTAATTTGTGGAAGAGGTGCGTAAATTGATTTTAAAAAACTTGTTCCGCCTGCGATGCTGGCAGGGAAAAGTTTTTGATGTGTAAATCCTTTTTCCAATGTCTCCATTGCTTCGCCAACGCTTGTTATGCCGGGAATGGCAGGGATGGGCATATTAGATAAAGCTGTAATTAGTTCGTTGGTAATACCTGGTGTGACTACAAAGTCGCTACCGCAATCAATAGCGGTTTGGCAATTCTGTGAACTAATCACTGTCCCTGCGCCAATAATCATTTCTGGCCGTTCGGTTTTGATTTTCTCAATAGCCGCAGCAGCATGTGCACTTCTGAAGGTTATTTCCAATGTGTTTATATCCGCCTCAGCAAAAGCATCTGCCAGAGGAACTGCATGGTTAAGATTATAGATGGTCAAGACCGGAACAATCGGTTTGACTTTTATGGCATCAAGTATTTTGTTTAGTGCAGTCATGTTTATTTGCTTT
>NZKY01000074.1 GCA_002694035.1 Opitutia bacterium | reverse complement strand
TTTGTAGTAGATTTATTGTCTAATTTTAATTCAGAAAAAAGCCATAATTTTGATATAGACAGAATTCTAATCGAATTGCATTACAAATCACAAAACTTTAACAAAGTTTATCAAATAATTAATAATAATAAGGCTGGTAATTTCACGACTAAGATTTCATTACAAATATTATACGATACATATATTCACTTAGGTAAGCAGAAGGAGGTGCATAGTTATCTAAAGTTGGCATTTAAAGATATTGCAACAAGGGGTGAAGCTTCCTTTTATCTAGCGAAATTTTACTTCAATAAAAAAAATAAGGATGCTGTTAAGTTTTCTTTGAACTCTATTTTCTATTTAAATAAGAGAATAATGTCTTTATCTTCAGAATTTGAAAGTCTAAAGAATGGTAATGACTTTTACAAAGCTAAGATTTGCTTATCGCAGATCAATAAGCATAGAAATATGATTTCTAAGTCTTATCTAATATATTATCAAATTAATTTACATTTGAAAAAAAGGCTTTCTTCAAAAGCACTTGCTAGGTTTAGATATTACAAGACTTTTTGAGGCTTATTTTTTGATAGAATTGCGTATAGCGGGATGCTAATTAAATAGAGACACTGTATTATCAAAACTGTTATCCAAAACTCCTTTAGAAGAACAGCAACTAAAAGCATAACAAACAACAGAATGAATGTTGCACTTTTTTTATAAATTTTAAATCTGAACTTTTTGAATGATATTGTTGGTATCGTAGAAATCATTAAAATTGAAACAACTACAATCCAAATAGTACAAAATATTATAAAATAAGAGTCGTTTATACCTGAATTTAATACCAATCTATTAGACGCAAATTTTATTACCATTGGTAGAAGTAAAAGCCCTGCGCCTGCCGGTGTTGGTACTCCAAGAAAAAAATCTGTGTTCAGGTTTTTTTTTGCAAGTGATTTGTCTAGTATATTAAATCTTGCCAGTCTAAGTATAGAACAGGATGTGAATAGGGTACAAGCAACCCATGACCATCCCAAGTAATAAGAGTCAAAATCTGTTGATAGAACCTCTTTTAACCACATATACAAGGCAATTGCAGGAACAATTCCAAAATTGACCGAGTCAGCTAGGCTATCAATCTCTGCACCGAAGCGTGAGGTTGCCTTTAGAAGTCTTGCGGTAGCCCCGTCAAGTGCATCGAAACAAGCTGCAAAAATAATTGCAATTACTGCATTTTCCCATCTGGAATCAATTACATATTTTATTGCTGTCATACCACAACATAGACTAATTATGGTCAGTATGTTGGGTAGAAGCTTTATAATTGATAAGCGATGCGAGTCTGCAGTTATCGGTGTTTTTAAATTTTCGCTCATTATTATCTTTTTAATTATCTTAAACTTCTTTTTGTCTGGTTGCAGCAGGAAATGGAACCCAGATAGTCAGTTTGAAGAAGAGATAAACAATATAAAGATTAAAACAAAAGCACGTCAAAATGAACTTGATGATAAAGCATTAAGAAATGTTATAAACCTAAAATCTGATCTCTTTGTTCGCATTCAGGAAAACGATATTCAAGATTGGTTATTAATTAACCGGACAATTTTTCCTCTTGTCGCTAAAACATTCCATAACTCAATTTCCTGGGAGAAAAGAAAGATTATGTTTTCTGAGTTTGCTGGTTATATTTTCGGTAGGAATTCAAGTGAACACATCTTAGCTCAAAAGAGAGACTTTGGAATACACTTCGTTTGCAACAGTACAGAAATTACATCTTTTGAATTCTAATCATCTTTCTCAAAACACAAGATTAGCTTTCGTACTGCTCCTTCAGTCAGAAGACTGGGCGTAATCGAAAATATTTTCCATCCTTTTTCAGCCATCTCGTTCAATTCAGATTCCAAAAGTGATGCAATTGTGGCGGATATATCTTCCCCTTTAAGTTTTAGTTTATTTGTTTCAATAACTTTTGTTTTGTATCTATTCATTTTGGTAAAACTGTAGTCTTATTTATTGTCCTTTCTCTCTTCCGCCTAAGTCTTTCAAAACATTTGATACTCGTAAATTTACATCCTCATTCCTTGAGGGGAAATCAAACTTAGAGCCAGTTAACTCCTCGTAAATTTGGATGTAACGAAGAGCCAATTCAACTATGAGTTCAGTGGGAGCTTCAGGTAATTTTTCATCTTTGTATGGATCACAATTATCCTTGAACCACAATCGGAGAAATTCTTTATCTATGTTTTCAGGTTCTTTTCCTTCATTGTATCTGGTTTCATATGAATTTAACCTCCAGTAACGGCTTGAGTCAGGGCTATGTAATTCATCGATCAATAGAACTTCACCCTCTGCCGATAGTCCCATTTCATATTTTGTATCAACTAGAATAAATCCTTTCTTCTCAGCTTCGTGCTGCCCATATTTAAAAAGTTCTACTGCTTTAGCTGAGCAATAATCCCAATGGGATTGGGTCATAAGGCCTTGATCTACTATTTCTTCTGGAGATATTGGAACATCGCCTTCGTCAGATTTGGTCGTTGGCGTAATAACCACATTTTCCAATTTTTGATTTTTATTCAAACCATCAGGAAAGTCGATGCCACAATATTTTCTGATGCCTTTTGCATAGTTAACCCACAAAGAAGTGTTAGATGACCCTGTTATGTATCCACGCACCACAAACTCAACCGGAAAAGGCTTACACCTTTTTACCAAAGACACATTTGGGTCAGGAATGCTGAGTAAATGACTTTCAACGATATGGTGAGTCTTTTCAAACCACCACGCACTTGTTAAATTGAGCACTTGACCTTTAAATGGTACACTTGCCAAAATACGATCAAACGCTGATTGCCTGTCTGTAGTAACAAGAGCAAAGCTTCCATCATCAATTTCGTAACTTTCCCTAACCTTTCCACTGTAAAAAGGCTTTATCCCTGTTGAAAAAGAGTTTACGCAATTTTCAAGATTTTCTGATACTATCTTCGAGTAATTTTCTAAATTTTTAGTACTCACAACTTTTTCTGATCTATAAATGAATGTCAGTGTATTATAATTACGCAAGGTCGTTCGTTTCATTGACGCTTGTTAAATCTGTGGTTAAAAATTGTTCTTCTTTATTAAAATTTTCTCATGAGTGAAATTTCATACGATCTAATTGTTCTTGGTGGGGGTCCTGCTGGTTATGCAGCTGCTATACGGGCTGGACAGCTTGGAAAAAAAGCCGTTGTTGTCGAGATGGAGCGGGCTGGCGGAACATGCCTGAACTGGGGTTGTATTCCTTCCAAGGCATTATTGAAGAGTGCGGAAACTTACCNGAACCTGAAGCATACGGAAGATCTTGGAATCTCCTGTGGTGATATTTCCTATGATTTTGAAAAAATCATAAAACGATCGAGAGGTGTGGCCGATCAAATGGGAGGTGGCATAGAATTCCTCTTTAAGAAAAACAAGGTTGATTATATCGTGGGTAANGGAACAGTTAAATCAGCANGAGAAGTCGAAATTTCTGANGGAAATGACGNNGGNAAGATTATCTCAGGAAGCAAGATCATGATTGCAACTGGGTGTAAGCCACGAACTCTCGATGATGTAGCTGTCGATGGGGTTCGTGTTATGACATCAAGGGAAGCACTCGCTATGAAAAAACAACCTGAATCCATCGCTATTATGGGTGCAGGTGCAATTGGTGCCGAGTTTGCCTACTTTCTCAATGCCTTTGGAACAAAAGTTACTCTTGTTGAAATGCTACCTAATGTCCTTCCTGTAGAGGACAGGGAAATTTCAGATGCTTTGTTAAAATCCTTTGCAAAGCAGGGTATTGATTGTCGTACAAGCACCAGAATTGATAACATCGAAGTTAAAGATGAATCCGTTGTATTATCGATGGCTAAGGGAGATGATACCGAACAACTTGAAGTGNAATCCTTGCTTTTAGCAATTGGAGNGGTGCCCNATCTTGATGGTGCGGTTTCCGAAGATTTAAATTTAGAGCTGAATNGAGGTTATCTAAAGGTTGACGAAAATTATCAAACCTCTACCCCTGGAATTTACGCTACTGGTGATATAGTGGGCCCACCCTGGTTGGCTCATGTTGCTACTTACCGTGCGATACAAGCAGTTAATGGCATGTTTGAGCATTCTAAACCAATTCCCTTTGATGCCTTTCCTGGTTGCACGTATTGCCAGCCACAAGTTNCCAGCATCGGACTTACCGAAGAAAAAGCTAAGGAGGATGGCATTGAATATAAGGTGGGGAAATTCCCATTTGCAGCCTCNGGTAAAGCTGTTGCCGTAAATCATTCAGAAGGTTTTGTAAAAGTGATTGTCGGTGAAAAATACGGAGAAATATTGGGGGCCCANATCATTGGATCAGATGCAACTGAGCTTATTACTGAGTATGGACTTGCGATGAATATGGAAGCCACAGTAGACGAAATCCATGGAACCATTCATGCTCATCCCACCATGAGTGAAGCACTTGCTGAAGCAGCAGCAGCAGCACATGGCGAAGCGATACATATTTAAATAAATTTCATTCTGAAGCTCCTTTTTNTGTTCCTTNCGANTCTNTCCTTAGGGGCAGAGANTNTAAANAATTCAAAGGCTAAAANTTCCCGAGTNATGACTTGGGTTCCCCCTTATGCGACAAGNACATGCTTGGATCGATTGAATGAGTTATTCGGTGGCGTAGGAATGAAAAATGGACTTACTCACTTGGGCCTTCAGTTCTGGCGTCCTTCTGAGAAAGGACAAATTAAGCTAGTTAATGATTTTAAGCCGATCGATGATGCAACCATTATTCAATTCNGAAAATGGGGNAAAACTAATAATGTGCGGGTATTACTTTGCGTATACAATGGATACAAAGACGGTTGGAANTGGGAGTTAGCCAAAAGTTCATTTGATATGTATCGAAAACAATTTATTTCTGCTTTAGTTTCCGAAACTGTTCGTCTTCAACTGGATGGGGTNGATATTGATTTTGAAGGGAAAGGTACTCGGGACGAAGATAAGAAGCTTTTTTTCGACTTTATAAAAGAACTTTCTTTTNCACTTAAATCCAATGGCAAGGAGCTAACCGTTGATAGTTTTGCATACAAATGGAATGCTCCGAATCAAGGATGGTGGAAGATGATGCTTCCACATATTGATGCCCTTCATGTGATGGGTTATTCAGAAACCGGATCGAAATCAGCAGGTTGGAGATCCTATGATTTTATAAAATCAGCCGCGGGAAAGTATTCCTCTAAACTCCTNCTTGGAGTGCCCAGTCATATCGCTAATTGGGAAAATAAATCTCTTCAGGAGCATCTCGAGTGGGTTGCAAAAGACAAATCCGTTGGCCTGGCAATTTGGGATGCNCAANTGAAAGATCCTAAGTGGAGAACCAGTGAAGTTTGGAACACGATTTCAAGAATCAGGCAAGGAGCTGTATTGAATGGTACTGATTCCCCCACTATTTCTGCTGAAAAGAATTAAGAGGTTATATTTAAAAACTAATGATTATCCAATAACTGANACTTGTAGTACAAATGCTGGCTTGGGTATTTAATTAAATTTAAATAAATATTAAGTATTTGTCTCGAAGCCTTTTCTTTGCTCGCGGGATTGCCACCGATTCGCCTCATCATCACCAACGATTTGTTCCTTTTTCGGATTCCACTTCAGCTTTCTGCCAAGTCGAATTGAAATATTGGCCAGGTGGCAGGTAGTCATGGCATTNTGATGAGTATAGACATCAGAGATCGGNTCAGAGCGGTCTTTCATGCACTCAAAGAAGTTTTCCATATGATTGGTGGTCTTCTTGCCTTTGTAGACATCTAATACGGTTTGTGCTGAAAGTGGCTTTTCCTTGAGTTCGTCAACTGCCGGACCGGTAAGTTTTCCACGGGACACGAATAAATTCCCTTTGCTTCCTTCAAAGAGAATACCATTTCCCTCCTTGGACTGGCTCACGATATTCATCTCCATATTTTTCGGAAACATGCACTTTATGTGAAAATTGTGGGAAGTATTGTAGTAGTTGTCTTTAGTAGGCATGCCATTCTTTAAAGGAATAGGATGTTCTCCTACTATTGGCTCCAGGGAAAGAACGCCCTTCCCCTCTCCGTCCTGTTCCATTGCCCACTGAGCAATATCTACATGGTGCGCTCCCCAGTCGGTCATTTTACCACCGGAGCATTCATACCACCAACGGAATTGATAATGACACCTTTCCTTGATGTAGTCGACCATAGGAGCCTGCCCGAGCCACATATTCCAATCGATATTAGAAGGTGGATCAGATTTCTTAAAAGGCCCACCTTGAGGAGCACTTCCAATATTACAGGTTACTTTCTTAATTTTTCCAATTCTTCCCTCACGAATAATTCCAATTGCGGTAAGAAATTTTTGCCCCATTTCGCTGCGCTGTTGAGTTCCAACCTGAAATACGCGACCTGTTTCCTTGGTGACCTTACAGATCTGCTTTCCCTCTTCAATGGTAAGGGTGAGTGGTTTTTCGCAGTAAACATCCTTACCTGCTTGCATGGCTTGAATTGCAATCCGAGTATGCCAGTGATCAGTCGTACCAATGGTCACAAAATCTATATCCTTACGATCCAAAATCTTTCGATAATCCTGATAGCCCTTCGCTTTGCCCTGAGCCAAGGATTTATTTACCCGATCAATTCGCTGGGTGTCCAAATCGCAAACGGCCACAATATCGGCAAGTCTGCGTGCACTGTTTGCAATACCTGCCCCTCGCCCCCCTACCCCGATAGCTGCAAATTGGAGGCGTTCATTTGGAGATTTCTCATCAGCAGATGCAATAAATGGAAAAGTGGAGGAAGCAAGAATTCCAGTAGTAGCTCCTTTTGCAGAGTGACTTAGAAATTGGCGACGATTAAGATTAATTTGACTCATTTTGCGATGTTTTCACAGAAGAGCCTCTTAAATCAAATCTAAAGAATACCTTTTTTTATTTTTTACTTGGGAGATGTATTTAATAAATATGTTATAAATCTACCAAATCAGTCCGTAATTCCATGTTCTTAAAGAAAACACATCAAAGAAACCTCTTTGGAATAGAGTCTCTTTTTTGCGTTCTTCTTTTGGTCCAATCAGCGGTTCTTGCTGACCCACAAACCGATTTTTTTGAGAAAAAAATTCGTCCTGTTTTGTCGGGAAATTGCTATGAATGTCATTCAGCTAAATCAAAAGCATTGAAGGCAGGACTTCTCCTTGATCGCAAGGCCGGTTGGGTAAGAGGTGGGAAAAATGGTGCTGTAATTCATCCCGGAAAACCAGACGAAAGTATTCTGATGGATGCTTTGAGGTATGATAATCATGATTTGCAGATGCCTCCTTCTGGTAAATTATCCGAATCCGTGTTGGCTGATTTTGAAAAGTGGATCGCAATGGGAGCACAAGATCCAAGAAATTCATCCCTGGAGGAAGTCTTTGCCGTAGGAGGACTGAAAGCAAAGAGCCTCGAAGAGGGTAGAAAATTCTGGGCATTCAAACCAATTAATCCTCCATCATTGCCTGTTGTCGAAAAAGATGAATGGATCCAAGATGATATTGACCGCTTTATCTTGGGAGGGATTGAGGGAAACGACTTAGAACCTTCTCGAAAGGCTGAACCATTAGTATTGCTTCGCAGAATCTTTTTTGATCTCACGGGTCTGCCTCCATCCCCACAGGATATTAAAGATTTTCAAAAGAGTTCATCTTACGAATCTTTCGAAAATGTAGTGGATAGACTCTTGGAATCCCCACGGTTTGGAGAGAGATGGGGCCGGCACTGGCTGGATGTCGCTCGATATGCAGATACGACAGGAGGAGGAAGGAATAACCCTTTTCCCAATGCTCATAGGTACAGAGATTATGTGATTAATAGCTTCAATAAAGATAAGCCTTTCGATCAATTCATAATGGAACAAATTGCCGGTGATTTATTGCCATCTTCTTCAAATGAGGAATACAATGAGAAACTTACGGGAACCGGATTCCTTGCTCTTGGACCCCATAATTACGAACTTCAGGATAAGGAACTTTTACGCATGGAGGTAGTTGATGAGCAATTAAGTGCTGTAGGAAAAGCTTTTATGGGGCTAACAATGGACTGTGCCCGATGCCATGACCATCCATTTGATCCGATACCCATACAGGATTACTATTCTATCGCGGGGATATTTCGTAGCACTAACAGCCTGGTTCCGGGAAATGTCGCTAGTTTTCATGAAAGGGATTTACGGGATGAATTTGGGGAACAACGCAAACAGTACGAACAAACTTTAGCTGCCCTTGAAAAAGATCTCAAAGATGCGGTAAATTTAATCAAGGCTCAGGGTGGCAAAGAATTAAATAGTAATTCTAGAGCCTTAGATCCGCTCACACTAGAAGGAATAGTTGTGGATGACCTCAAAGCAATTAAGAAAGGCAGTTGGAAATCTTCAACTCACACTCCTGGTTATGTGGGGAGCGGATATCATCATGATGACAATACCGGTAAGGGGAATAAATCCATTACTTATAGAGCCAATATCAAGAAAGGAG